>JALOSK010000203.1 GCA_025458465.1 Sandarakinorhabdus sp.
GCCGCCACCCAGATGATGCCGGGCGCGATGCGGGCCAGCAGGCGGGCATCGGGGCCGACCGCAAACGGGAAGATTGCCGCCACCAGCACGAAGAACATCACCGGCAGCCACAGCGCCGGAGAGCGGGCGATCAGCAACAGATCGCGGCGAACAAGCGCAAGGAACATCACCCGAGCCGCACCGTTGCAGCGCCATCAAGGCCGATATCGCCATGCACTGCCGCCACCACGAGGCCGCCGCCAGCACGGTGCGCCGCCATGGCACGGGCAAGCAGCGCCGCCGACGCCGTGTCCAGCCCGGCGGTGGGTTCATCCAGCAGCCACAGATCGGCGCCCGCCGCCATCACCCGCGCGAGGCCCGCCCGGCGCTTCTGCCCGGAAGACAGCATCCGGCACGGCACATCGATCAACGCTTCCAGGTTCATCGCCCGCAACGCCGCCGGCAACCGGGCCTCACCACCATCCAGCCGCGCCCAGTGCGCCAGTTCGCCCCCCAGTGTCTGCCGGGGTTTCAGCGCCACTTCGTGCCCCAGAAAGGCGCGGCGGCCGGCATAGTCCACCCGCCCCGCCGCAGCCGGCAACAACCCGGCCAGCAGCCGCAACAGCGAGGATTTGCCGGTGCCATTGGGCCCCACCAGCAACAGCGCGCCGCCGGGTTCGACGCGCGCGCAAACGCCTTCGAACAGCAGCCGCTGCCCACGCCGGCAGGCCAGATCCTCGATGACAAGCGCAGTGCTCACGCGTTCGGGCTTAATGGCTTGGCGCGGTTTCGTCACCCCAGAGCATGAGGGGGGCTCGTGACGGACACGCCAAGCCGCGCTATTGGAGGCGCATCATGGCAACCCGTCCGCAATTGTCCACCGGCGCCCGCATGGCCATCAACCTGGGGCCGCTCGTGCTGTTCTTTGCTGCCAGCAAGGCCGGCAAGGCGCTGTTCGAGCGCGGGCTGCTGACGGGCGTCAAGGATGCCGAGGTCGCCTCTGCCGTCGTCGGCACCGGCGTGTTCATCCTTGCCACATTGGTGGCCGCCGCCTGGCACTGGGCGAAAACCCGCCATCTCCCCCCCGCGATGATCTTCACCACCGTGATCGTCGTGCTGTTCGGCGGCCTCACCGTCTGGCTGCAAGACAAGGCCTTCATCCAGCTGAAGCCCAGCATCATCTATGGCGTGTTCGCCCTGCTGCTGCTGGGCGGGCTGGCCACGGAGCGGCCGACGTTGCAGATCGTGATGGAAGATGCCCTGCCCGGCCTCACGGCGACCGGCTGGAAGCTGCTCACCCGCAACTGGGCGCTGCTGTTCATCGCATTGCTGTTCGCCAACGAGGCTGCGCGCCGGATGCTGAGCTATGATGACTGGCTCAGCTTCAAGGTGTGGGGCGTCACCGCGGCGATCTTCGTGTTCACCATGGCGCAGGCGCCCTTGCTGGCCAAACACGGCCTCAAGCTGGACTGATCATTCCCCCAGCAGGCCGTGCCGTTTCAGGGCGTGGCGCAACTGGTCATAGCTCAGCCCCAGCGCGGAGGCGGTGCGGCGCTGGTTGTGGCGGTGCCGCTCCAGCGCGGCTTCGAGGATGCGCTTCTCATAGGCGGCCACGGCGCAGCGCAGATCCGATACCTGTTCGGGGGGCGGCAGCGATGGTGCGGCTGGCGCCTCGCTCGCCACCGGGGCCGGCGCGGCCGCCGGGCTCGAGGCCCCCTGCGGCCGCCACGGCGATTCGAACGGATCGATCACCAGCTGCCCCACCGGCCGATCCGCATCGCCCCAGCGATAGAGCGCGCGTTCCACCACATTCTTCAACTCGCGGATGTTGCCGGGCCAGTGCCAGGTGGCGAGCTGTTCCTGCACCCGCGGCGCAAAGCCCGGAAATCGTGGCCAGCCCAGTTCGGCGGCCATGCGGCGGGCAAAATGAAACGCCAGCTCGTCGATATCCTCGGCGCGTTCGCGCAGCGGCGGCAGGGTGATCACCTCGAAGCTGAGGCGATCGAGCAGATCGGCGCGGAACCGCCCGCGCGCCACCATGCCGGGCAGATCCTCGTTGGTGGCGCCCACCAGCCGCACATCGACGGTGATCACCTTGTTCGATCCCAGCCTTGTCAGCTCACCATATTCCACCACGCGCAGCAGGCGTTCCTGCGCCTGGCTCGACAGCGTGCCGATCTCGTCGAGGAACAGCGTGCCGCCATCGGCATCCTCGAAGCGGCCGGCGCGGGCGCGCTGCGCGCCGGTGAAGGCGCCGGTCTCATAGCCGAACAGTTCGGCATCGATGAGATTTTCCGGCAGCGCCGCGCAGTTCAATGACACCAGCGGCTGCGACCAGCGCGGCGACAGGCGATGCAGGCGATCGGCGATCAGTTCCTTGCCGGTGCCGCGCTCCCCGATGACCAGCACCGGGCGGTTCAGCGCGGCGGCGGCAGAGGCGCGCTCGACCGCATCCAGGAAGCTGGAGGAACTGCCGATCAGTTGGGCGGGCGCAGCCATGCAAGGAGTTGGCACGATTTCCCAAATCTTGGCAATCCCTGCGCAAAGGAAAAAGTGCAAAGGACAATGTTCTGCCGGTATTTCAGTGGTTTATGATTTTCCCGGCAGTTGGCACGACCCCTGCAATACTGTTGGCATGAGCGGTTCCCCCACCGCCCAACCAACAGGAGAGAGACCATGACCGCCACCAAGTTCAGCTTCACCAACACCCTCATCAGCACGGTTGCCGCCCTTCTCATCGGCTTCACCTTCATCGCCGCCGCCACTGGCCCGGCGCTGGTGACGCCGGCGGCCAACAGCGTTATCGTGGCGTGATCCACGATAAACGGGCCGGGGCCCTGGTTCCTGTGCAACGCCCCCTCCACACGGAACCGGCCCCGGCCGCACCCAATGCGGCCAGACCCATTGCTGCCACACCGCTGATCACCGCCACTTTCGAACTTCTGGAGACAAGACCGATGGGCATCTTCTCACGCACCCGCGATATCATCGCCGCCAACGTGACCGACCTGCTCGACCGGGCCGAAGACCCGGCCAAGATGATCCGCATGATCATCATGGAGATGGAGGAAACGCTGGTTGAGGTGCGCGCGTCTGCGGCCCGCACGATTGCCGACCAGAAGGAAATGAAGCGCGCCATCATCAAGGCCACCCAGGCCGCGACCGACTGGCAGGACAAGGCGGAACTCGCCCTTTCCAAGGGCCGCGAGGATCTGGCCAAGGCCGCGCTGGTGGAAAAGAACAAGGCCCGCGCCTTCATCGACACCACCCAGGCCGAGATCGATCTGCTGAACGAGACGCTGGCCCTCAACGAGGCGGACATCGCCAAGCTGGAAGCCAAGCTGCGTGAAGCCCGCACCCGCCAGAACGCCCTTTTGAACCGCATCGAAAGCGCCACCCAGCGTTCGAAGCTGCGCGAAATGATCCGCGGCCCGCGCGTGGAAGACGCCTTCGCCCGGTTCGAGGTGCTGGAACGCCGTGCCGACATGGCGGAAGGGCGGGCCGACGCGCTGGCGCTTGGTGGCCCCGGCGAAACCCGCAGCCTGGCCGATGAATTCGCCGCGCTGCAGACCAACGACGAAGTGGATGCCGAGCTGGAAGCCATGAAGGCCCGCCTCGGCAAGCAGGAAGGATAAGGCCATGGAAGACATCATCGTTCCCATCGCCGTCGTCGGCATGCTGTTCATCGGCCTGCCGGGCATGATCCTCCACTTCGTGACCAAGTGGAAAAGCCAGACGGGCATCAGCCAGCAGGACGAAGCCCTTCTGGATGAACTGCACGAACTCGCCCGCCGCCTCGATCAGCGCATCGAAACCGTCGAGCGCATCGTCGCCGCCGAGAACCCCAACTGGAAGGACAGCCGCATCGCCGACCTGTCCGAACAGCGCCGCCAACTGCGCTGAACCTGCCAAAAGGAGCCAAACCGATGAGCAACGCCCTCACCCTCGACAAGCGCAACGGAAAGCTGATGGGCGTGTGCGCCGGGCTGGCCAACCGCTTTGGCTGGGATGTCACCCTGGTGCGTGTGGCGTTCGTGCTGGCCACCCTGTTCGGGTTCGGCTCCGCCATCCTCGTCTACCTGGTGATCGGCCTGATCGCCAACTGAACCAACATCCGGCGGCCCGCTCGTCACGGGCCGCCCAACAGGGACACCTCCAATGTCTGCCAAACCCACCCGCTTCTACCTCGACAAGCGCAACGGCAAGTTCATGGGCGTGTGCGCCGGCATCGCCGATTATTTCGGCTGGGATGTCACGCTGGTGCGCATCGGCTTTGCGCTGGGCACCGTGCTGGGCAGTGGCTCGGGCATCCT
>JALOSK010000204.1 GCA_025458465.1 Sandarakinorhabdus sp.
ACCACCTCGTGGCCGGCATCTTCCAGCGCCTTGAGCGCGGTTGACTTGCCGGCGCCCGACAGGCCGGAAATGATCAGGATCGGCAGCACGCCGGCCGCTGTGCGCCCAACGGCGTGGGTTGCCAAGGCCCGCTCGGCACGCTGGGGTGCCGATGCGCCGAACGGATCGAAGGCCAGGCAGGGCAGCGCCACGCCGGCGATGGTGGCCGACGCGGGATCCGGCAGGCGCTGGGGCGCGGCGCCCAGATCAAGCGCCAGCACCAGCGGCGCGGGGGCGGTGGGCTGGGCAACGATGCCAACGCCGCGCACCTCCAGCCGCCCGGCCAGCTGCGGCGGTGCACTGGCCAGCAGCGCATCGCCATCACGGGTGATCACCACCCGATCATCGGCCACCAGCCGCCAGCCGGCCGCCACCAGCCGCAATGCCAGATCGGATTTGCCCGCGCCCGACGGCCCCAGCAGCAGCACGCCGGCATCGCCCAGTGCAACGGCGGTGGCATGGATGGTATCGGCCGGCGCTGCCATGGCCTCACCCCGCCGGCAGCGCAACGCGAAAGACAGCGCCGCCGCCCGGGCCATCATCCACGCCGATGCTGCCGCCGTGCGCGGCCACGATGGCTGCCGCGATCGACAGGCCCAGGCCGGAATGGCGCCCGAAATCCTCTGCCGCCGGGCGTTCGGAATAGAAACGCCGGAAAATGTCGCGCCGGTTGGCGGCCGGCACGCCCGGGCCTTCGTCACACACGTCGGCAAACACGTGCCCGTCGGCTGCGCCCAGCCGCAGCGTGACGGTGCCGCCATCGGGGGAAAAGCTGATGGCATTGTCAATCAGGTTGCGCAGCACCTGCGCCAGCCGGCTGGCATCGCCGTCGATGGCGGGCAGCGGCGCATCCGGTGGCGGCGCCAGCACCACCTGCACACCGCGCCCCCCGCCGGTTCCGGCGATCCCGTAGGCGGCCACCAGCCCTTCGCACAGCCGGGTCATGTCAACCCGCTGAAACCCGGTGCGCGACAGTTCCGCATCCAGCCGGCTGGCGTCGGCGATGTCGGTGATCAGCCGATCGATGCGGGTGACATCATCGCGGATCACCGCCAGCAATTGTTCGCGCAGGGCCGGCTGTTCCACCCGGTCGAGCGCATCGACAGCCGATCGCAGCGAGGCCAGTGGATTTTTCAGCTCATGGGCGACATCGGCGGCAAAGGCTTCGGTGGCATCGATCTGCCGCCTCAGCGCAATCGACATGTCTGAAAGGGCGCGTGCAAGGGCGCCGATCTCGTCGCGTCGCTCGGGCAGGCGCGGCACCACCACTTCGCGGCTGCGGCCCAGCCGCACCCGGTGGGCAGCCACCGCCAGCAGGCGCAAGGGGCGCACGATGGTGCGCGCCAGAAACCATGACAGCGACGCGGTGAGCCCGGTCACGAACAGCCACAGCCACAGCGATGTCAGCCGTTCGGCCCGCAGGATGCCGGCCAGATCATCGGCATTGTCGGTCAGATGCACGGCGCGGCCGCCGGGCAGGGCCGCGGCCGCGCCGATCACGAAGCTGCCATCGGCCGCCCGCCGCAGCCGGGTTTGCGGTTGGCCCAGCCGGCGCGCGGCGGCGATTTCGGGCCAGTGGCTGGCCCGGTCGGGCGTCGCTTCGGCATAGGCCGGCAGCGGCTGGGTGCGCAAAAGCCGTTCCAGCGCCCGGTCGATGAACTTGGCCGATGCCCGCCGCCACGAATAATCGGCAGGATTTTCAATGGCAAAGCGCGTTGTTACCGGCTGGCGCCAATTGTCTGTGATCACCCCGCCGTCGGCCGCATACAGGCGGATGCGGGTGCCGCGGGCAAAGCTCAGGCGTTCCAGCGCCGGCGGCAGGTCGCTGGCCAGGCCGGCAATCGCCAGCGCTTCGTTGCCCAGCGCGCCCATGCGTTCATCCAGCAGCCGGGCGCGCACCGTATCCAGATACAGCAGCATGATGGCCAGCACGAACACGGCCACCAGGTTGACCGCAAAGATGCGCGCCCTCAGCGAGGCAAAGCCCAGCCCCTGCCGCCATTCGAACGGCGGGTCATTCCTCGTTGAAGCGGTAACCAACGCCATACAGCGTTTCGATCGCCTTGAACTGGTGGTCCACCGCGCGGAATTTCTTGCGCAGGCGCTTGATGTGGCTGTCGATGGTGCGATCATCAACATACACATCATGGCTGTAGGCGGCATCCATCAGCTGGTCGCGCGATTTGACAAAGCCGGGGCGGCCGGCAAGCGTTTCCAGGATCATGAATTCGGTGACGGTCAACGCCACATCGCCGCGCCGCCCGTCACCGCCATCCCAGTGCACGCGGTGGCGGGCCGGATCCATCGTCAACCGGCCGCGCACGATCGGTTCGGCCGCGGCCGCCGCATCGGGCGCTGTTTCGGCCAGCCGGCGGTTGGCGGTGCGGCGCAGCACGGCGCGGATCCGTTCGATCAGCAGGCGCTGGCTGAACGGCTTGCCGATATAATCGTCAGCGCCCATCGCCAGGCCCAGCGCCTCGTCGATTTCGGTGTCCTTGGATGTCAGGAAGATCACCGGCACCTGGCTTTTCTCGCGCAGCCGGCGAAGCACCTCCATCCCGTCCATGCGCGGCATCTTGATGTCGAGCACGACGAGCGCCGGCGGATTTTCGATCAGCGCGCGCGCCGCGGTGTCGCCATCGGAATAGACGCGCACGCCAAAGCCTTCGGCCTGCAGCGCAATCGATACCGATGTCAGGATGTTGCGGTCATCGTCCACCAGCGCGATGGTGGTGGTGGCAGCGATATCGGGGGCGCTCGTGTCGGTCACGCGCGGCAATGTGGGCCGATGGCGGGCCAAGTGCAAGGCCGGCCCGGCCCGGATGGCGGGCGGGTTTGCCGCTGCACCCTGTCCAAAGGGAGAAGGGCCGGCATTTTGACGGCACGGCACGGCTGGGCTATGCGGCAAGCGCATGCGGGGGGCGTGCATGCCGCCCGACGCCGTGAAGGAGTGTGTGCCGTGCCGTCCAGTGTCGTTCCTGCATTCGGTCTGGGCAGCCATGGGTGGAACACGCCGGCCAGCCTGCACTGGAACCTGGGCACCGCCCCACTGGTGGAACTGGCTGTGCAGCGCGGTGAAGGCCTGCTGTCGCAGCACGGCGCCCTGGTGGTGAAAACCGGCAAGCACACGGGGCGCAGCGCGCAGGACAAGTTCATCGTGCGCGATGCCACCACCGATGGCACCATCTGGTGGGACAAGAACAAGAGCATCACGCCCGAACAGTTCGCGGCGATCCGGGCGGATTTCCAGGCGGCGCTGGCGGCCAAGGCCGATCTGTTCGTGCAGGATCTGTATGGCGGCAGCCAGCCCGAACATCGGGTGCGCGTGCGGGTGATCACCGAATATGCCTGGCACAGCCTGTTCATCCGCACGCTGCTGGTGCGCCCTGACATGGCCGATCTTGCCGCCTTCGTGCCCGAATACACCATCATCGATCTGCCATCGTTTCGCGCCGATCCGGCCCGCCATGGCTGCCGCAGCGAAACCGTGGTGGCGGTGGATTTCGCGGCCAAGACCGTGCTGATCGGCGGCACCGCCTATGCCGGCGAAATGAAGAAATCGGTGTTTTCGATCCTGAACTATCTGCTGCCCGAAACGGGCGTGATGCCGATGCATTGTTCGGCCAACATCGGCCGTGATGGCGATACCGCCATTTTCTTTGGCCTGTCGGGCACCGGCAAGACAACGCTGTCGGCCGATGCCAGCCGCACGCTGATCGGCGATGATGAACATGGCTGGTCGGATACCGCTGTCTTCAACTTCGAAGGCGGCTGCTATGCCAAGATGATCCGGCTTTCGGCAGAGGCGGAGCCCGAGATTTACGCCACCACGCAGCGCTTCGGCACGGTGCTGGAAAATGTGGTGATGGACCCTGTGACGCGGGTGATCGATCTGGATGATGCCAGCCTGGCGGAAAACAGCCGCGGCAGTTATCCGATTGATTTCATTCCCAATGCCTCGCCCGACAATCTGGGCCCGGTGCCGCGCACCATCATCATGCTGACGGCCGATGCATTCGGCATCCTGCCGCCGATCGCGCGGTTGACGCCCGACCAGGCGATGTACCATTTCCTGTCGGGCTATACCGCGCGGGTGGCCGGCACCGAAATCGGCGTCACCGAACCTGATGCCACGTTTTCCACCTGCTTTGGCGCGCCGTTCATGCCGCGCCATCCATCGGTGTATGGCAATCTGCTGAAACAGCGCATCGCCCGCGGCGGCGTGGGCGTGTGGCTGGTCAACACCGG
>JALOSK010000205.1 GCA_025458465.1 Sandarakinorhabdus sp.
TGTCGCCACCACCAAGGCGGAGGCGATGCGGCTGGGCCGCTTGCTCAGCCCCGACATGTCGGCGCAGTTCGGCACGGCGCAGGCGGTGGAGGCGGCGCCGTTCCAGGTGATGGCGATGGTGGGTGAGCCCGACGCGATCCTGGCCATGCCCGCCCCCGATGCGCGGCTGCCCTATGCGCTGGCCATGCGCCACTTCGCGCGTGCCACGGCCTTTGCCCAGATGCGCGACAAGGCCGGCTTTGACGGCGAGATGAAGGCCATGGCGGCACAGGCCGATCACCCCGGCACCAGGGATCTGGTGTGGCCCAGTCCGTGCCGCTGCCCGATCTCATACGCATTGCCGAAGATGTGGCGCGCGGGCGCTGGGCGATGCTGAACGGCCATCATGCCGAGGCTGTCGCCCGGTTCCGCGCCGCCGCCGCCATCGAGGCGACCATCGTCTACATGGAGCCGAGCTTCTGGCATTATCCGGTGAGCCAGTCGCTGGGCGCGGCGCTGCTGATGGCTGGCGATGCCGCCGGCGCCGCACAAGCCTTCCGCGCCACGCTGGTGCAGACACCGCACAACGGCTGGGCCCTCTATGGCCTGGCGCTGAGCGAGAAGGCTGCCGGCCACAAGGCCGAGGCCGCTGCCGCCGAAGCCGCCTTCCGCCGCGCCTGGGCCGGTGATCCCAGGTGGCTGAAGCTTGAGCGCTTGTGACGCGCTGGCCAGTGCCGCCACCCGCCTGCAAAGGCGGCCCTGATCCAACACGGGCAGGGGCAGGTGCGGATGAGCGGAGCAACGGATTTCAGCCGGCGCGACATGGCAGCGCTGTTGCTGGCGGGCGGCAGCATGGCGGCGCTTCCCCGTCGTTGGCCGGGTGACGATGAACACGCTGATGGTGGACGTGACCGACGCCAGGGACATGGTACGACTGGGCGACGAGGTCGTGCTGTTCGGCGCACAAGGGACCGAGCGCATCACCGAGGCCGAACTGGAAACCAACAGCCAAGCCTATGGCCCCGAACTGCTCGCTGTCCTCGGCAACAGCCTGCCCAAGGTGCTGAAGGCCTAGGTCCACTCGCTGCGCCGCTCGACCCGGCGCTGGAAGCCAGCGGCAAAGGCCCGCGCCCGCCCGCGCAGCAGGGCCAGCCGGCCTTCCGGCGTGCGGGTGAAGACCAGCCGCGATGAGCCCACCCGATCTTGCCAGCAGCGGTGGAACAGCTCGGCATGGTCCTTGCGGGCGGCCAGCACCGCCGGCACCGCATGATAATCGCTGCGGGTGCGGACCCAGATCCGGCTGCGCCTGACCAGCAGGTAGCGGGGGTTCTGCACCGGGCCGAGCAGTTCGGCCACGGCCTCCAGCACCAGCCGCTCATTGGGCCGCTGCAGCCCCGAAAGGCTCAGGTCGATGCGGCCGCCCAAGGTCCGCACGACGTCGACGCAGACCCGGCTGGCGTCATCCCCCGGCAGCAGCCCGGCCTGATCGAGCGCGTCGAGCACGGCGCGGGTAACCTGATCGAGGCTGGCTTCCAGCGAGCCGTTGCGTAGCGCCAGCCACGCCGCCTTGAACAGCTTGGGCGCCATGGCAAGCGTGGATGCGCCGCTGGCCGCCATCCCCAGCATCGCCAGCGACTGCATGTCGGCGATATTCTGCAACTCATTGGCGGCGGCAAAGGCACCCGAGGAGACGGCACTGGCGGCCAGCCATTGCAGCGTGTCGAACCAGGCCAGCCCGCGCGGCGCATGGCTGGGCGAGGCGGTGTCGCGAAGCCGGCCGCGCTGGGTGGCGCCGCCCAGCGCCTGCGCCCAGCGCCGCGCCGTCAATGCCCGGTCGCGGGCCAGCTCCAAGGTGGAACGGTTCTGCGCCTCCAGGCTTTCGGCAGCGCCAAGGTGAAGCCGATCGAGGCCATTCTGGATGCGGCTGGGATCGCCATTGCTGATCCCGTCAAAGCTGCGGAAGCGACGGTTGAGCAGATCAATGTCGCTGGTGATGGTATCGCCGGTGGCAATCCGGCCCCAGTCGAGCTGATCAGCGAGGGCGCCGACCAGGGTTTCGGGCGTGCGGTCAGTCGTTGCCAGGTGCCAGATGTTCGCCACCTTGCCGGGCTGCGCCGGATCGATGCGGATGGCGCGACCCCGCATCTGGTTGGACAGCATGAAGGCCGCCGAATTGCTGGCCAGCACCAGCGTGTTGATCGCCGGCGCATCCCAGCCTTCGCCCAGCAGTGCCTGGGTGCCGATCAGGATGGTGATGTGGCCTTCACAGAACAGGCGGGTGACCAGCGCGACCTGGTGGCGGCCATGGTCGCCCTGGGCCGAAAGCCGATCATGGCCCGGGCATTCGGGCATGGCGGCCAGCCGCAGCGCGTCGCCATCAAGGCCCATGGCGGCCGCCATCTGCTGCACCACGCCCCGCAGTTCGGACGGGATGATCACCAAATTACCGGTCAGTACCGCCAGCCGCTGGCCGGGAAGCTGGGCACGCCGCAGCACCTCGAAGATCGGCACGACGCCGAGCTGGCTGGGCAGATATTGCCTGTCCTGCGCCCGCGGCAGCTCACCGGCGCGGACATGATCGGTCAGCACCACCATGCGCAGCCCGTCGCCGAGCGAGGCCGCCTCGGCCCGGGCGATGTCGACGATGCTGCCCAGCTTGGCGACGCTGCCGGCCATCGCCTTGAAAGTGGCGCGGCTTTCGCCAAGCCTGACCGCGCCGGCTTCAATCAGGCCATATTCGTGCAGCGTGGCCCGCCACTGGCGCAGCCGGTCCGCACCAACCGGGAAACGATCGGGAAAGCGGAACAGCAGGGCGTTGAGCAACGTCTCCAGCCAGAAGGCATCGGGCAGGGGCAAGTCCGCCGCCCTGGCGCCCAGCAAGGCCATGGCCTTGCCAGGCAGCGGGCGACCGGCCGAGGCGAGCAGGATCAGGATGGACGAGAGGAGCTCCGGCGCTTCCAGGATCGCCTCGATGTCCGTATCCGGTGCGGCCAGCCAGGGATGCGCTGCCAGCATGTCGAGCAGGCCGGTATCGCGGCGCAGACTGGCTTGAAATTCCGCCACGCCGCGCCGCCGCCGCTCCAGCAAGTCGATGGCATCATGGTCGGGCCGCGAGAAGATCACATGGTCCTGATGCGGGCACAGGTCGCCGTTGCGGACCAGTTCGGGCACCGTCACCTCGAGGTCGATCGGGCCGCACATCGCCTGATAGCGCGTCCATTCCGCCAGCGGCGCGTCATAGGGTGGGGTCGCTGTCAGCGCGATGATACTGGCATCGGGAAGCTGGTTCACCAGCGCAATGAGGGCATTCCACCATTCCCGGCGCAAATGATGGGCTTCGTCGAGGATCAGCGTCGGCTGGCCCATGGCGCACAAGCGGCTGGCCATCTCGGCCGCCCAGTCTGCCTCGTCCCGCGCGGCAACGGCATGGAGCGCCTGATAGGTGGCGACGGTGAGCGTGCCCGGTTCCAGCAGGCTGCGCGACACGTCGGGGCTGGTCGGCGGGGTTTCGAGGAACAGCGGCACCAGCCGCGCCAGCCACTGGTCGCGCACGGTCTGGGTGGGTGCCAGCACCAGCGTGGGCCGGCCGAGGCGACGGGCCATTTCCAGGCCGACGATGGTCTTGCCCGATCCCGGCGCGGCGACGAGGTGCAGGCGGCGATCGGTGGTGTGGCCGGCAAATTCGTCGAGCACACGCTGCTGGTAATCGCGCCAGCGGCCGGTGAAGGCCATGCGCTGGAACAGGGGTGGCGGCGTCATGCTGGGGTGCCGCTCAGCTCAGCCCCTCGATCCGGCCCTCGCCATCAAGATGAATGCCCAGCGCTGATGGCGCCTTCGGCAGGCCGGGCATGGTGGCGATCTCGCCGGCCAGCGCGACGATGAAACCGGCGCCGGCGGCGAGGCGCAGCTCGCGGATGGGCAGATCGTGGCCGAAGACGGCGCCGCGCACCTTCTCGTCGGCGGTGAAGCTGTAAGGCGTCTTGGCAAGGCAGACGGGCAGATTTGCGAGGCCCTCGTGGCGCAGCGCGGCGAGCTGCTTCTGCGCGGCGGGTGACAGGGTGACATGGGCGGCGCGGTGGATGCGGGTGGCAACGGTGGTGAGCGCGTCATACACGTCGGTGCCGGTGGCATAGAGCGGGGTAAAGGCATCGGGTGGATCGCAGTTGGCGTCGGCCAGGGCGGCGACGCTGCGGGCCAGATCCTCGGCGCCAGCCGGCCCATCGGCCCAATGGCGGCACAGGTGGGCGGCGACCTTCAGCGTGTCGCGGCAATGGGCGAGCACCTGTTGCTGTTCTTCGGCCAGATCGGTGGTGAAGGCGTTGATGGCCACCGCCACCGGCAGGCCGAGCGCTTGCAGATTCTCGACATGGCGGGCCAGCACCGCCAGCCCGCCGGCGAGGGCATGGGCATCGGCCTTGCCCAGATCGGCGAGCGCTGCACCACCATGATATTTGAGCGCGCAGCCGGAGCCAGCCCGGCGGAACGGCACTTGATATGGGCGAACTTCTCGGCGCCCAGGTCAGCCCCGAAACCGGCTTCGGTGACGGCGAATTCCCCCAGGGCCAGCGCCGTGCGCGTGGCGATGACGCTGTTGCAGCCATGGGCGATGTTGGCGAACGGCCCGCCGTGGATGAGGGCCGGGGAGCCGTGGATGGTCTGGACGAGGTTGGGCTGCATCGCCTCG
>JALOSK010000206.1 GCA_025458465.1 Sandarakinorhabdus sp.
GCCAGCCAGCAGGATGGCGCCGCTGCCACGGTGAACGTGGCGCGCATGGCCCGCACCGGCACGCCCGAAAAGCGGCTCGATCCCAATCATCCGCTGGCCGATGCCACCGGGCATGTGTGGATGGCCGCCGTCGATCCCAACCAGGAGATGGTCGAAATGGTCGAGACCGCCCGGCAATATGCCAACAATGTGGAGGTGCTGGCCACCGCCCGCACGCTGGCCACCGAAACGCTGAGGCTTGGCAAGTGAGCGGCGTGGATGCCCTCACCGGCCTGCCCGCCGGCATTCCGGCGGCGCGTCCGCCCACACCGCCGGCGCCGAAGGCCACGCTGGGTCAGGCCGAGTTCCTGCGGCTGCTCACCGCGCAGCTGAAGAACCAGGATCCGACCAAGCCGATCGACAACCTCGAATATGTGCAACAGATGGCGATGTTCTCGCAGATCAGCGCCACCACCGAAGGCAACCAGCGCCTGGATGCCATCGCCGCGCGTCTCGACGAGCTGATCGCGCTTTCCCAGCCCATCCCCCCCGCAGCCACCGAAGGAGCCTGAGCCATGGCCTTCTATACCGCCTTTTCCGGCCTTACCGGCGCCCAGACCGAAATGGCGACCATCGCCAACAACATCGCCAACGTTTCCACCACCGGCTTCAAGCGCAGCCGGGTGGCGTTCGGCGACATCATCTCCACCTCGCCGCTGCAGAACCCCAACCGCATCGTGGGCGCCGGCACCACGGTGCGTTCCATCACCCAGCAGTTCCAGCAGGGCCCCACCGAAACCAGCACGTCTGCACTGGACATGGCGCTGGCCGGTGCAGGCTTCTTCGTGGTGAAATCGGGCGCTGGCGGCGTGCAGACGCATTTTACCCGCAGCGGCAGCTTTGCCGTCACCGCCGATCGCTTCATCGTGGATGGGCAGGGCCGACGCCTGCAACTGTTCCCCACCACCACCGATGGCGGCGTGCAGACGACCGCGCTGTCCTCCACCGTGCCGGCGCGGCTGCCGCTTTCATCCGGCACACCGCAGGCCACCAGCCAGATCAACATCAGCGGCAACCTGGATCCATCGGCCCCGATCATCGCCAACCGGCCGATCTACACCGCCGCCAACCCCTATCAGTTCGATCGCAACGATCCGGCGACCTTCAACAGCTCCACGTCGATCACCGTGTTCGACACGCTGGGCAACCCGTTGGCGGCCACCATCTATTACATCAAGGATGCCGATCCCACCGCCGCCAGCCCTACGCACGACTGGACGGCGCGCGTGTTCGTGGGCGACACCGAGATGACCGTGGGCGGCACGCCGGGCATCCCGATGCAGTTCGATGCCGGCGGCATCCTCGTCACCCCCACCGCGCCGTTCGCCTTCGATCCGTTCACGCCCACCACCGGCGGCAACCAGATGGCCATCGCGGTGGATCACGGCACCGGCACCTTCCAGCAATCCGGCCCGTTCAGCATTGCGCTGATCGAACAGGACGGCATTTCCACCGGCCAGCTGGAAAGCGTGTCGGTTGATCCCGATGGCCTGATGCGCGCCAGCTTCTCCAATGGCGAGGTGCAGGTGCTGGGCAAGGTGGCGCTGGCCAATTTTTCCAACCCGCAAGGCCTGAAGCAGACCGGCGATGCCAGCTGGGTGGTGACCCCGCAATCGGGCGAGCCGTTGATGGGCGAAGGCGGCCGCGGCGGCATCGGCACCATCCTTTCGGGCAATCTGGAACGATCCAACGTCGATCTCACCGCCGAACTGGTCAACCTGATCGCGGCGCAGCGCAATTTCCAGGCCAGCGCCAAGGCGATCGAGACCGACAACCAGCTGATGCAGACCATCATCAACCTGCGCAACTGATGGCGGCTGACCCATGGACCGGCTGATCTACACCGCCCTTACCGGCCTTGCGGCGCGCAGCCGCGAACAGCAGGTGACGGCCAACAACCTGGCCAATGCGCAGGTGCCCGGCTTTCGCCGCGAACTGGTGGTGCAGGAAGGCCGCTATCTGGCGGTGCAGCGCGCTGCCAGCGGCGCCCACACCACCCGCGCCCAGGCCGGCGCGCCCAGCCTTTCCACCCCGCGCGAAGGCGGCCGCGTGCTGGCCACCGGCCGGGCGCTGGATGTGGCGCTGGCCGGCGATGCCTGGCTGGCGGTGCAGGGGCCGGTTGTGGGCGGGGCGGTGCGCGAAGCCTATACGCGGCGCGGCGATCTGCAACTCTCACCGGCCGGGCTGGTAACCACCGGCGATGGCCGCGTGGTGGTGAACGCCGATGGCGCGCCGCTGTCTGCGCCGCCGGGCGCCGCCATCACCATTGCTGAAGATGGCAGCATTGCCGCCCAGTTGGCCGATGGGCCGGTGGCGCTGGGCCGGCTGAAACTGGTGGATGGCAGCGCGCTCGATCCGCGGGACAAGGCCGCCGATGGCCTGTTCCTGCCCGAAGATCCCCTGCCCGCCGATCCGGCCGCGCGGCTGGCGCCAGGTGCGCTGGAAACCGCCAACGTGTCCACCGCGCAGGCACTGGTGGAACTGGTGGAGGAACAGCGCGGCTTTGAAGTGAACGCCCGCCTGCTGCGGCTGGCGCAGGACATGGACGAACAGGGCGCGCGCCTGCTGCGCACGCCTTGAGGGACGAACAGGGCGCGCGCCTTTTGCGCACGCAATGACGATGGAGGCCTGAGGCATGACGACCGCCCTTCACATCGCCCGTTCCGGGCTCGACGCGCTCGATCAGCGCATGAAGACGATTTCCAACAATCTCGCCAACGTCGCCACCACCGGCTTCAAGCGCGATCGCGCCAGCTTTGCCACCCTGATGTATCAGGATGATCGCAACCCCGGCGCGGCCAGCGGGGCCGATACCCAATATGCCACGGGCCTTGGCACCGGCACCGGCGTGCGCGTGGTGGGCACCGAACGCATCCACGCGCAAGGCACCCTGCTGCAGACCGACAATGCGCTGGATCTGGCCATCGATGGCGCCGGCTTCTTCGCCATCCAGCTGCCCGATGGCACGCAGGGCTTCACCCGCGATGGCGGCTTCAAGATGTCGGCCAATGGCGAGATTGTCACTGCATCGGGGCTCAGGTTGGCGCAGCCCCTGGTGATCCCCGATGGCGCCACGCAGATCGTGATCGCGCCTGATGGCACCATCACTGCCCAGGTGGCCGGCGAGGCCGCGCCGGTGGAAGTGGGCCAGTTGCAGCTCACCCGGTTCCTGAACCCCGCCGGGCTGATGCCGATCGGCGACAATCTCTACCGCGAAACCGCCGGATCCGGCCCGCCCACACTGGGTGTCGCTGGCCAGGCCGGGCTGGGCCAGGTGCGGCAGGGGATGCTGGAAGGATCGAACGTGTCCAGCGTGCAGGAACTGGTGGACATGATCGAGACGCAGCGTGCCTATGAAATCAATTCCAAGGTGATCAACGCGGCCGACGAAATGAGCCGTTACGTGGTGCAGAATGTCTAAGCGCGCGATGGCGGCGCTGCTGTTGCTGGCTGTGCCGGCCGTTCCGGCGCAGGCGCAGAAACTGCGCCCGTTGCCGCCGGCCCTGCCCGCAGCCTTGCCGCCGCCGGCCGCCCCCACCGGCAGCCTGTTCGACGCGCAGCGGTTCGCCGGGCTGGTGACCGACAGGCGCGCGCGCCGGGTGGGCGATCTGATCACCATCCGGCTGGTGGAGCGCACGCGCGCCGCCAAATCGGCCAGCGCCGGCAGCAACCGCGACAGCGACAACCGCTTTGGCCTGCCGCAGATCTTCCCCTTCACCCGCATCCCCGAACAGGCGTTGCAGGGCGGCGCCGGCCAGGAATTCACCGGCACCGGCACGGCCGCCCAGAACAACGAACTGTTCGGCGAATTGACCGTGACGGTGGCCGAAGTGCTGCCCGGCGGGGTGCTGCGCGTGGCCGGCGAAAAACGCCTGATGCTGAATCGCGGCGAGGAACATCTGCAACTCACCGGCCTGGTGCGGGTGGATGATCTGGGCTTCGACAACAGCGTGCCGTCCACCCGCGTGGCCGATGCGCACATCCGCTTTGGCGGCACCGGCCAGGTGGCAGACAACAGCCGGCAAGGCTGGCTGGCGCGCTTCTTTGCAAAGATCTCCCCGCTGTGAGGTGGCTGCTGGCCTTGTTGCTGCTGGTAGCGGCCCCCGCACACGCCGAGCGTGTGAAGGATATCGCGCGCTTTGCCGGCGTGCGCGCCAACCAGCTCACCGGTTATGGCATCGTCGTGGGCCTCACCGGCACGGGCGACCAGAATCTGGAA
>JALOSK010000207.1 GCA_025458465.1 Sandarakinorhabdus sp.
TTCAGGTGCCTGTGGGCCAGCCGTGTGTGGCACCGGCCCGTCCGGAACCACGGGTGCGGCCGGCGCTGGCTCTGTCGCCAGGCCATGGAGATCGGTCCCGCAATAGACGCAGATGTCCGGTTCCATGTCGCCGATCGGGTAGAGCGCGCGGCGGCATTTCGGGCAGGCAAGGCCGATCCGCGATGGGGCCTGGGTCGCCATTGCTAGGATCGCTCCGCTTGCCCGACAAGGCGCAAGAACGCCCGCCGGATGCGGTCAAACAGGCCGCCTGGCTGGGCTGCGGGCGGCGCCACGGGTGGTGGTTCGGCCGATGGTTCAGGCAGTTCTGCTGGCGGCCCAACGGGGCGTTTAACCTCGCCGAACCCTCCTGCCCCGCGCGGCCAGGTGTCGCGTGGGCCCGAAGGCGGCCAACTCATGTCCTTGCCGATTATGCGTGGCGGCGGGGGTGGCCGCACGTCGGCAATGGGGCGAGGCGGCGGGGCCGCAGTGAACTGGACTGGTTGGCTGCGCCGCGCCGCCGCGCGCCGCCGCCGTTCCAGGCTGGCGGCAAGGCCCCTCGCCGCCACTTCCAGCCGCGCCAGATCAGCGGCAGGCATTGGGGAACCCCAGGAGATAGAAACGCTGTCCCGCCAGCTGATACTGCCGATCGAACAGGTCCAGATTGTTGTGCGCCCGGCAGAAGGTGGCGCGGAACACGCAGGCGCGGCCGGTGATCGCGCCTTTGCGGGTGGCAGCACCAAGTGCGCCGGCACGCTGCCCAAAGGCTGCCAGCGACATGGTCTGGGAATTGACCATGCCGGCCACCAGGGCATTGCCGGCAATGGCCGCAGGCACCGCACCGGCAGGCGCCACAGCAATCGACCCATCGGCCAGCCCGCGCAAACGCAGCAGCGGTGCGCCATCGGTCAGGCAATTGGGCAGGTCCTGCCCGCCCTTGGCCTTGGTCTTCACCTCGCAGCGGCTGCCATCCAGACCGCACTTCCGCGCCAGCGCGGCATAGCGATCCTTGTCCTGCTGATAGGCCATGTAGGTTGGATCGGCTTCCTTGCGCAGCGCCAGGCCCAGCATCAGCGCCAGGAAGATCAGATGGGTCATCAGCTCAACCAGGGTGAACAGCACCATCTGGTCGTTGCGGGCGCCCAGTGCCGTGCTGCGGCTGATCATTCGGCCTGGCCATAGATCTGCGGCGGCGGCGCAGTGTCCACTTCCTTGCGCAGCCGCTCCAGCTCGTCGGCAAAGCTGTTCACGATGCGGGTGAAGTTCGCCATCGCGCCGTCAAGCGCGTCCTGGAAGTCGCTGGCCTGTCCGCGCAGCGTGCCGGCTTCGTTCACAAAGCTGTCGGCCGTGCGCGTGATTTCGTCGGCGGCACTTCCGCTCACACGCACGATCCGGTCGATGCCATCGTCCGTGGTGGCTTCCAGCCCGGAAATGGCGGCATCCACGCGGGCAATCTGGCCCGCGGCGCCGCCTTCGAAATCGGCCAGCGCCTTTGCCATGCGTTCGGTGCCCGTGACGGCGTTGGACAAGGTGGTCGCCAGCCGGCTCACGTCGTCGCGCAACTTGCTGGCGGTATCCTCTGCGGCCGTGCTGGCCGTTGCCAGCTTCGTGCCCAGCTCCTCCACCGGCTTGGCCAGGCTGGACATCGCGCCTTCCAGCCGGGTGCGGGCCTCTGCCATCAGTCGCGCGGCTTCAACGATCTCATCCGCCCGGACGCTGATTTTCTGGCGCAGGGCTTCGGCTTCGGTCCGGGTGCCGTCGGCCTGAACGCGCAGCAGATCGGCGGCCGATTGGGTGGCGGTTCCGAATTCCTCCACCACCGCGTCCAGCCGCTTGCCGGTGGCGCCCAGCACAGCCTCGACCATGGCTTCGTTGTGGCGCACCAGGCCGCGCCGGGCCTGGGACAGCGCTTCGCCGATCTCGCGCGCCTCGTCGGCCACCCGCCGCGTGAGGGCCACCAGATCCTCTTCAACCTGCGCGGCCGTCTCATCAGCCGATGGCCCATATTGCATCACAAGCACGCGCAGGATCAGGCCCAGAGCGGTCGAGAGCAGGGCGGTTCCAAACGCCCGATAGATCTCCGTCACCGAAGGGTCGCCACCGCTGAACGCAATCGGCAGGAAGCTGGCGATCAGCGAGCCCATCGTGAAGATGAAGCCGAGGAAATAGATGTTGTCCGCAAAACGGTGGCGGGTGTCGGCTTGCCGCGTCAGGCCGGCACCCAACCACCCCCAGAGCGCATAGACAAACACCAGCGCCGGCAGAAGCCACAGGGGCATGTTCCGGATGTAGCCGGTGGCGGAAGCGCGGGTGAGTTCAGGCAATCCGAACAGCACCAGGATGCCCAGCAAGATGAAGCCGAGAAAAACACCGCCTTCACGGCTGCGGCGCGCGGAAGAGGCATCCGCCCGCGCGCTTGCCAGTTCCAGAATCGTCTGATCTTGCTCCATAATGGAGCTTTATTGCGGGTAACCCTAATCGAACGCAAGCGATCAGGGCATCACTTCGGATCGCCGGCCTTCGCTGCTGCCACCTGGGCCTCCACGCTCCTCAGGATGGCCGGCACATCGTGGACGATACCATCGCGGATGGTCCAGCGGATGCCGCCCTTCACCACCGTTTTCTGCGTTGTCTCGTCCAGCCGGGCAAAGCCGGTGCCATAGAGCGTCTTCAGATTGTGCAACGGGTTTTCCGGCACCACGATCAGATCGGCGCGCATGCCCACCCGCACCAGGCCAAAGTCCGGCTCGCGGCCCTTGGGTTCTTCCAGCGTGGTGGCACCGTTGATGGTCGCGGCCTGGATCACCTCCAGCGGCGCAAAGCCGGCCTCGCGCAGCAGTTCCAGCTCCAGAATGTAGCCAAAGCCCCACGTCTGCCAGATGAAGCCGGGATCGCTCCCGGTCGTCACGCGCCCGCCCATGTTCTTGTAATCATTCACCAACTGCATGTAGCGCGTGTAGAATCGCCGCCATTCATATTCGCGCTCGCTGGTCCAGTCGAAGAAATAGCTGCCGTGGTTGTCGCGGTTCGATTCGAAGAATCGCGTCAGGCTGGGCAGCGTGTAGCGATCATGCCATTCGGCGCGCTGCGCCCGCATCAGATCGCGGCTGGCGCTGTAGATGTTGAAGGTGGGATCGAAGGCCACGCCGGTTGCCTTCTGCGCCTTCAGATAATCCACCCATTCCGGGCTGCCCGGCGGGTGGATCTGGTCCCAGATTTCGGCGATCCCGCCAAAGCGCTTCTGTTCATCGTTGAAATCATAATCGGCGGGCGTGTCCTGCACGCGCCGGCCATCCAGGATGCTTTCGAAATGGCCATAGAAGTGCGTGATGGTGCCCAGACCGGCAGCAGCGGCATCGCGGCCATTGAATTCCGCGATGTTGGGCTGCGACAGGTGCGCCACCGTGCCCAGCCCCAGCTTCTTCGCTTCGTCCAGGGCGGCGCGATCGATGGCCGGCGTTTCGTCCCCACGGTTGAAGAACTTGATGCCATCGATGCCCACGCTGGCGGCCCAGCGCACCCATTCGCGCGCCTTTTCCGGCGTCAGCACCCGCCCGCCCTTCCAGCCGGCGTTCTGCCCCGAACCCAGCGTCTGGTACACGTACAGCCGCGGGCTCATGATCTCGCCTGCCGCCGCGCGCTTCTGATCGGCCAGCGCCCGTGCTGCGTCCCCGCCATAGAAGGACACGCCGCGCACCGTCGTCACGCCGTGTGCCAGCCACAGTTTCCACGCATAATCGGGATCGTTCATCTTGAAGATGTCGCCCTGGTGGCCGTGCATGTCCACGAAGCCGGGCAGCACATACATGCCGGTGGCGTCGATCTCGCGCGTTGCACCCACAGGCGGGCGATTGGTCTTCATCGGCAGGCCCGGCGTGCCGGCGCTGCGGATATCGGTGATCCGCCCGCCGCTGATGATGATGTCGGCCGGGCCATAGGGCGGCCCGCCATTGCCGGTGATGATGGTAACGCCGCGGATCACCAGCGTTTCATATGGCCCTGCCGCCAGCGTGGTGTCGCGCGGCGCGCTGGTTTTCATCTGGCCGGCCATCTGGGCGCTGGCGGTGGTGGTGGCACTGGCAACGGCCATCAGGCAGGCGGCGGCAAGCAGGATGCGCTTCATCATTTCCCCCATGTTGCGGGCAGCATAGACGGGCGCAGAGGCTGCGGCTAGGCTGCCAACATGAGTTGGGAAGCAGTGGCGATTGGCTATGTTCTGGGGTCGATTCCGTTCGGCCTCCTCCTCACCCGG
>JALOSK010000208.1 GCA_025458465.1 Sandarakinorhabdus sp.
TGCGGGAAGGTGAAGGTGATGATCTGCCCGGCATAGCTGGGATCGCTCATCACTTCCTGATATCCGGTCATGGCGGTGTTGAAGCACACTTCGCCCACCGCAACGCCTTCGGCGCCAAAGCCATGGCCCCAGATGACGCTGCCATCGGCCAGAACCAATACGCCGGTTGCGCCTTGGGGTTGGACGGGCGCTGTGGCGACGGCCATGAGGGCGATTCCTTTTGTCAGGCGGGCAAACGGCGGCGCGCTTAAGCGCCATGCCGGTGCCCGTCAATCTGTTCTTTCGCGGTTCAAGACGCTATCTGGCAGGCGAGTGCAACCCGATATTCACCTGCCATCAGAAAGAGGCGCGAAAAACATGCTGCGCGATACCATCAAGGCCGCCACCACCGAGGCGATGAAGGCCCGCGACACCGCCCGTCTGGGCGCCCTGCGGCTGATTTCGGCGGCGCTGAAGAACAAGGACATCGAACTGCGCACCGGCACTGCGCCCGCCGACGATGATGCGCTGGTGGCCGATGTGCTGATGAAGATGGCCAAGCAGCGCCGCGAATCGATCGAGATGTATGACAAGGGTGGCCGCACCGAACTGGCCGATGCCGAACGCGCCGAGCTGGCCGTGATCGAAGGCTTCCTGCCCAAGCAGATGGACGAGGCCGAGGCGCTGGACGCCATCAAGGCCGTCGTGGCCGAACTGGGCGCGACCAGCGTGAAGGACATGGGCCGCGTGATGGCCGCCGTGAAGGAACGCTTTGCCGGCAAGCTGGACATGAGCAAGGCCAGCGGGCTGGTGAAGGCGGCGCTGGAAAAGGCATCGGCGTCCTGAGCCTGTCGCCCGCCTTTCTTGACGAACTGCGCGCCCGCGTGTCCGTTTCGGGCGTGGTGGGCCGGCGCGTGAAGCTGACGCGCGCCGGCCGCGAGATGAAGGGCTGCTGCCCGTTCCACAACGAGAAGACGCCAAGCTTCTACGTCAACGACGACAAGGGCTTCTATCACTGCTTCGGCTGCGGCGCGCATGGCGACGTGATCCGCTTCATGACCGACAACATGGGCCTGCCGTTCATGGAGGCGGTGAAGCAGCTGGCCGCCGAGGCCGGACTGGAAGTGCCCGCCCCCTCCCCCGAAGCCAAGGCCAAGGCCGAAGTGGCCGACAGCCTGGCCGATCTGACCGCCAGGGCCGCGCAGTGGTTCCAGGCCCAGTTGGCAGCCGATGCCGGCGCAGCGGCACGCGCCTATCTGGACCGACGCGGGGTGAAGCCGGCCATCGTGAAACAGTTCGCGCTGGGCTTTTCGATGGACAGCCGCACGGCGCTGCGCGGCCATCTGAAGGACGCCACGGCCGAAAAATTGCTGGATGCCGGCCTGATTGGCCGCAGCGAGGATGGCGAGACGTTCGATCGCTTCCGCGGGCGGCTGATGTTCCCGATCCGCGATCGCCGCGGCCGCGTGGTGGGCTTTGGCGGCCGCGCGCTGGGCGACATTCAGCCCAAATATCTCAACAGCGCCGATGGCCCGCTGTTCGACAAGGGACGGCTGCTCTACAACCTCGATCAGGCCGGGCCGGCAGCGCGCAAGGCCAATCGCCTGATCGTTGTCGAAGGCTATATGGACGTGATCGGCCTCGCGCAGGCCGGCATTGCCGAGGCCGTGGCGCCGCTGGGCACTGCCATGACCGAGACGCAGCTGGGCCTGGCCTGGCGGCTGGTGGACGAGCCGATCCTGTGTTTCGATGGCGATGCGGCCGGCCAGCGCGCCGCCACCCGGGCCGCCATGCGCGCGCTGCCGTTGTTGAAGCCCGGCAAATCGCTGAAGATCGCCACCCTTCCCCAGGGCCAGGACCCTGACGACATCTGCCGCACCGGCGGTGCCCAGGCGTTCGAGGCGGTGCTGGCTGCGGCCGTGCCACTGATCGATCATGTCTGGGCCAGCGAGACGGCCGGTCTGGAAACCGCCACACCCGAACGCCGTGCGCAAGGCAGGTTGCGGCTGCGCGAGGCGGCGAACGGCATCGCCGATCCCGATGTGAAAAGCCTGTATCAGGCCGAATTCAACCGCCGCTTCGAAGCCGCCTTCATGGCCCGCCCCGAACGCCCGCGCTGGCAGCCGCGCAAGCCCGGTGAACGCTGGCAGCCGCCCATTCCCGGCGCCTCGCCGGCGCTGAAGGCCCTTGTCGCCGGCCGGCGCGATCCGATGCTGGATGCGATCATCGCCGGATTGCTGCTGCGACCGGCGCTGGCCGACAGGCACGGCGATGCGCTGGCTGCGCTGCTGCCGATGGCCGGCGACGTGCAGGGCCTGTTGGGCAACATCCTTGAACTTGCCGCGCAGACGCACGACATGACGGGCGAACAGATGATGCTGGCGCTGGGCGCGGACGGGTTTGCCGATCAGGCGCGCAGCGTGATGAAGCGCAACGGCCTGACCTTCAGTTTCACCCGGGCCGGCACGTCCGAAACGGTGGCCAGCGCCGATTTCGCCATGGCGTTGGGCCAGGCAACGGCGAAGGCGGGGCTGGAACAGGCGCTGGCCGAAACCACGTTGCGCTTCCAGTCCAGCCTGTCGGACGAGGATTACGAGGCGCAGCAGGCATTGCGCGCCGAAATCGCGGCGCTGGATGCGGCGATGATGAGGCTGGCGGAATCGCGGCGGGAGGCGTAAGGAGCGCGGTATAATACGACCGCAGCAACCGCCTGCCCCGCCCGGTGATCCCGCCCAGGGATACTGCCCGGTGGGCGGGCTTGGTGTGTTTTATGGCGATGAACCGGCGGCCCAGGGCTGCTGCATGTGAAGGACGAAGACGCTGATGGCCAAAGCAGGTGTGACGGAAGCCGCCGATGCCAAGGGCGATGGCGATGCTCCGCTGATCGACCTCAACGAAGCCTCCATCAAGAAGCTGATCGCGAAGGCCAAGAAGCGCGGCTACATCACCTATGACGAGATCAACGCCGCCCTGCCGCAGGACCAGATGACCAGCGAGCAGATCGAGGACATCATGTCCGCGATCAACGAGATGGGCATCAATGTCGTCGAGAACGAGGACAGCGCCGAAGACGCCGAACCCGCCGAGGAGGAGGAAGTCGAGGCCGAACCGGTCGACGGCGATCTTTCCCCCGCCCCCGTCACCACCGTCAAGGCGCCGCTGGATCGCACCGACGATCCGGTGCGCATGTATCTGCGCGAGATGGGCGCGGTGGAACTGCTGAGCCGCGAGGGCGAAATCGCCATCGCCAAGCGCATCGAGGCGGGCCGGAACACCATGATCGCCGGGCTGTGCGAAAGCCCGATGACGTTCAGCGCCATCATCGACTGGTCGAACGCGCTCAACGAAGGCCGCATGCAGCTGCGCGAGATCCTCGATCTCGAAGCCATGCTGGCCAAGGTGCCCGGCGACGATGAGGAAGACAGCGGCGAAGGCAGCGACCTGCCCTCCGTGCAGTTCAAGGATGACGAGGAGCCCGAAGCCGAAAGCGCCCCGGCGGACGAGGAAGACGAGTTCACCGAACGCCGCACGCCAAAGCCGGCCGAAACCGACGATGACGACGAAGGCGGCCTGTCATTGGGCCAGATGGAAGAGCAGCTGAAGCCGGCGGCGCTGGAGAAGTTCGCGGAGATCACCGCCACCTACAAGAAGTTCCAGAAGCTGCAGGATGCCCGGCTTGGCGCGCTGCACGGCAGCGGCAACTTTGCCGCGTCGGAAGAGCGCAAGTATCAGAAACTGCGCGAGGACCTGACGCGCGGCGTGCAGTCGATCCACTTCAACAACAACAAGATCGAACTGCTGGTCGAAGCGCTCTACACGCAGAACAAGCGGCTGATGGGCCTGGGCGGCAACATGCTGCGGCTGGCCGATCGCCACAAGATCAACCGCAAGGCCTTCCTCGACGAATATGTCGGCAACGAGCTGGATGAAGGCTGGCTGGGGCGCGTGGCCGGGCTGGACAAGCGCTGGGCCGCCTTTGCCGCCGCCGAGGCTGCTGCCGTGGAACAGAATCGCCGCGAACTGGCCGGCATCGCCGAGACGACGGGCGTTGACCTTGGCGAGTTCCGCCGCATCGTCAACATGGTGCAGAAGGGCGAACGCGAAGCCCGCATCGCCAAGAAGGAAATGGTGGAGGCCAATCTTCGCCTCGTCATCTCCATCGCCAAGAAATACACCAACCGCGGCCTGCAATTCCTTGATCTCATTCAGGAAGGCAACATCGGCCTGATGAAGGCGGTGGAC
>JALOSK010000209.1 GCA_025458465.1 Sandarakinorhabdus sp.
CGCTGCCATCCAGCAGGCCGGCGCCGGGCAGATAGGCGCGGAAGATCAGCACGAACTTGCCCTTTGGCGCCGGCAGCCAGTTCACCACCCGCTCACCCGAAGGCCTGGCGTTCTGGATGAACAACTCGATGCTGCCATCGCGATCAGGGCGAATGTGCCGCGAACGGTCGCCCACCGCGAAGCGGTTCAATTCGTTGGGCACGAAGAACAGCCGGCCATCAGCCGTCTGTTCATACATGGTGAGTGACCAGAAACCGCCCACCGGCAGGCCGGCCGGCACGCGCAGGCGCCAGCTCTTGTCGCCGGTCAGGGTGCGGCCTTCGCCGTCCTTGCGCGCCGTCAGATACACGGCTTCCACGCGGGGCAGTGCGGCCAGCCCGCCCAGCGCCACCGTCGCGCGCAGATCGTCATCCTCGCCATAAAGTGCCATGTTGAACGGCGGATAAGCCCAGCCATCGATGCCTTCGCCGCTTTCCAGCAGCTGCCGCACCTCCTGGATCAGGGCGGGCAGGCTGTCGGTCCAGCGCTTCTGCAGTTCAGGCGACAGCGTTTCCCAGGCCTGGCCGATGCCCTGATCGGCAAACCGGCGCGCGCGTTCCATCAGCAGCACATCGCCCGATCGTTCGATGGCGGCGTTGACGGCGGTGAGGAAGGCCTTGCCATCCGGGCGCACCGGCAGCTTCAGATCCAGCGCGCGGCTGCCGCCGGTGGCAGAGAGCGTGTAGCGGGTGAGTGCATCGGCAGCGGCCGGCAGATCATCGGCATCGTTCACCACCACCCGCACCAGCAGCCAGGCATCGTTGGTCTGGCTCTGCACCTTTTCGACATTGGCGGGCAGCTCGCCATTCCAGCCCGGCCCGACGATGGCATAGCGGCCGCCAGCGGCGCCCACCGTGCGGGTGCCGAGCACGGCGTTCACATCGCTGGTGATGCTCATCAGCGAGGCTGAATGATAGCGCGCAATCGGCGGGATGGAGAAGAACACCGGGCCTTCCGAAAGATCGAGCCAGGCCGAGGCATAGAGCGTGTCGTTGTTGGGCGTCGTCACGTCGCGCATGTTCGCATCGGCCAGCGTGACGCGCGGGATCAATGCGTTGACCCCGGTGCCGAAGCCGGCTTCGGCCACGCGGGACAATTGCAGCTGGCGCGTGCGCAGCATTTCATAGGGCGCAAAGCCAAAGCGGAAGGCGCGGCGCAGGGCCTGGATTTCCGGCGTGTCGGGCAGCGGCGCGGGCGCAACAAGGCCGGCGGGCTTGGCGGCGGGTTTTTGGGCGGGCTTTGCCGGCACCTTGGCTGCAGCCTTGGCGGGCACCGGCTTTTTCGCCGGCGCGGCGGCAGCCGCAGTGATGACTGGCGCGGTGACGGCCAGCATGGCGGCCGCGAGAAATCCCCAAAGATGGCGGCGCATCGCGCTCTCCTGATTATTGCGTGCCCTGATCATTTTGCCCGTCAATGCCCAAGGGGGTGGCCGGCGTAAAGTGCAACCACGCGAATCCAGCCATCGGGGAGCTTGAACAATGAGCGAAGCCTATATCGTTTCCGCCAAGCGCACGGCCGGCGGCCGCCGTGGCGGCCTGTTGCGCGATTGGCATCCGGCCGATCTGGCGGGCAAGGTGCTGGATGCGCTGGTGGAGGACACCGGCGTCGATCCGGCGCTGATCGAGGATGTGATCATGGGCTGCGTGGGGCAGGGTGGCCAGCAATCGACCAACGTGGCGCGCAATGCCGTGCTGAGTTCAAAGCTGCCTGAAAGCGTTCCCGGCACCTCGGTGGACCGCCAGTGCGGCTCGTCGCAGCAGGCCATCCATTTCGCCGCCGCCACGGTGATGAGCGGGCAGATGGACGTGGTGATTGCCGCTGGCGTCGAATCGATGACGCGTGTGCCAATGGGCATGACGGTCAGCCTGCCGGCCAAGGCCGGCATGGGCATGCCCTATGGCGAAGGAATGGCGGCGCGCTACCCCGGCATCCAGTTCAGCCAGTTCACCGGCGCCGAGATGATCGCCGAGAAATACGGGCTGACCAAGGACATGCTCGACGAGTTCGGCTATGAAAGCCAGGTGCGCGCCGGCAAGGCCGCCAGGGCCGGCGCCTTCGATGCCGAGATCGTGCCGGTGGATGTGACCGATCACGATGGCAACAGCCTGGTCCACCGCCAGGACGAAGGCATCCGCTTCGACGTGTCCCTTGAAGGGGTGAAGGGCGTCAAGCTGATCAACCCGGAAGGCGGCCGGCTGACGGCGGCGACCAGCAGCCAGATCTGCGATGGTGCGTCGGGCGTGCTGATCGTCAACGAACGCGGCCTGAAGGCGCTGGGCGTCAAGCCGCTGGCCCGCATCCACCAGATGACGGTGGTCGGCGAGGATCCGGTGATCATGCTGGAAGCGCCGATCGGGGCGACGAAGAAGGCGCTGCAACGCGCCGGCATGACCATTGGTGACATTGATCTGTATGAAGTGAACGAGGCCTTCGCCTCCATCCCGATGGCGTGGCTGCAGGCGCTGGGCGCCGATCATGCGCGCCTGAACGTGAATGGCGGCGCCATCGCGCTGGGCCATCCGCTGGGCGCATCGGGCACCAAGCTGATGGCCACGCTGGTCCACGCGCTCCAGGCCCGCGGCAAGCGCTGGGGCCTGCAGACGATGTGCGAAGGCGGCGGGCTGGCCAACGTCACCATCATCGAGGCGCTGTAAGATGGGCAGCTACACCCAGATCGCCCTCGACATCGATGGCCCCATCGCCACGCTGACGCTCGACCGGCCGGACAAGCTGAACGCCTTCACCGGCACGATGATGGCCGAAATGATCGCCGCCTTCGATGAAACCGACGCCAATGATGCGGTGAAGGCGGTGATCGTGACGGGGCGGGGCCGCGCCTTCTGCGCCGGCGCCGACCTTTCGGCCGGTGCCGCCACCTTCGATTACGAGAAGCTGGGCGGCGCCCGCAGCGCCAGCCCGCAGCGCGAGGATGGCAGCATCGACTGGACGCACCCCGCCACCCGCGATGGCGGCGGCCAGGTGACGATGCGCATCTTCCGCAGCCTGAAACCGGTGATCGCCGCGGTGAACGGCCCGGCGGTGGGCATCGGTGCCACCATGCAGTGCGCGATGGACATGCGGCTGGCCAGCGACACGGCGCGGTTCGGCTTCGTGTTCGCGCGGCGCGGCATCGTGCCGGAAGCCGGATCGAGCTGGTTCCTGTCGAAGCTCGTCGGCCTGCCGCAGGCGCTGGAATGGTGCATGACGGGCCGCGTGTTCGATGCCGCCGAAGCGCTGAAAGGTGGTTTCGTGCGGTCTACCCATGCACCCGATGATCTGCTGCCGGCCGCGCGCGCGCTGGCACTGGAAATTGCCGAGAACACCGCGCCGGTGTCCGTGGCGCTCACAAGGCAGATGCTGTGGCGGATGGCCGGCGCGGCCAGCCCGTGGGATGCGCACCGGCTGGATTCCCGCATGGTCTACATGCGCGGGCGCTCAGGGGATGCGAAGGAAGGCGTGGTCAGCTTCCTCGAAAAGCGCGCGCCCGCCTATCCGGACACGGTGAGCCAGCACATGCCGGACAACGTGTTCCCCTGGTGGGAAGACGAAAAATGGTGAGGTGAGGTTCAGGCCCGAAGTCAGGCGTCGGCAAGCAGATCGGCGACGTCGAGGCCCAGCCGGTTGATGCGGGCCTTCACGCGCGGCCATTCCTCGCTCAGGAAGGCTTCGCGCTCGCTGTTCAGCAGACGCTTGACGGCGCCATCGGCGGCAAACAGGCCCACGCCCTTCTTGGCGCGCACCAGATCGGCCGATTGCAGATCCTGATAGGCCTTGGCGACCGTGAGCGGATTGACGCCGGCATCGGCGGCCAGCGCCCGCACCGAAGGCAGCATGGCACCATCGCCAACCGTCAGGATCCGCTCGATGATGCGGTCGCGGATCTGGCGGTAGATGGGGCGATCGTCACTGAACATGCACTGTTCTATGCCGGCAGCACAGATGATCGTCAAGGCTGTGTTAAATGCCTATAGCAGCCAAAGGCTTTGCAATTCACGAACCAGGCCGGCCGGCATCGCCGCCAGTCCGTCGCTCCCGCCGCTGCCCGCGCCAAGATCGGCGGGCGCATCGGCCGGTTCCAGATAGCGCCAGCCCTGGTGGGCGCGCTTTGGTGTGGGCACCACCGGGATCGGGCCGGGCGCCAGTTCGATGGCGCATTTCTCGCCCCAGTCGGTCTGCGCCAT
>JALOSK010000210.1 GCA_025458465.1 Sandarakinorhabdus sp.
CTTCTTCCCTGAAGCAGACTCGGCGGCTTTGCCGCCGGCTGCCCCGGCACGCCCCCTTCCCGCTTGCCCTCGCCCCCAATCCCCCCCAAGATGGTGGGCAATGCTGCGCCAATATGAACTGGTGGAACGGGTCAAGGCCTATGATCCGGATGCGGACGAGGATCTGCTGAACCGCGCCTATGTCTTCTCGGTGAAGGCGCACGGTTCGCAGTTGCGCGCCAGCGGGGACCCCTATTTCAGCCACCCGATCGAGGTGGCCGGCATTCTCACTGATCTCCGGCTGGACGACAAGACGATCGCCACCGCCATCCTGCACGACACCATCGAGGACACGGTGGCCACGCAGGAAGAGATCGAGCGCCTGTTCGGGCCGGATGTGGGCCGGCTGGTTGATGGCGTCACCAAGCTTTCCAAGATCGAGGCGCAGACGGAAAGCGAGCGCCAGGCCGAAAATCTGCGCAAGTTCCTGCTGGCGATGTCCAGCGACATCCGCGTGCTGCTGGTGAAGCTGGCAGACCGGCTGCACAACATGCGCACGCTTCACCATATCGCCAAGGAGGAGAAGCGCCGCCGCATCGCCCGTGAGACGATGGACATCTATGCGCCGCTGGCCGAGCGCATCGGCATGTATGGCTTCATGGAGGAGATGCAGGAACTCGCGTTCAGCCATCTCGAACCGGAGGCCAGCGAGATGATCAGCAGCCGGCTGGCCCGCCTGCGCGAAACCACCGGCGCCAACGTCCACCGCATCACCGGCGCGCTGGAATCGCTGCTGCGCGCCAAGGGGTTGGCCGCCAGCGTGACCGGCCGGGAAAAGCGCCCCTATTCGATCTGGCGCAAGATGCAGGCCCGCCAGATGAGCTTTGAACAATTGTCGGACGTGATGGCCTTTCGCGTCATCGTTGACGACGAGACCGATTGTTACCGCGCGCTGGGCATCGTGCATGGCCGCTGGCCGATGGTGCCGGGGCGCTTCAAGGATTTCATCTCCACGCCCAAGCCCAACGGCTATCGTTCGCTGCACACATCGGTGCTGCTGGGCGGCGAGCAGGCGCGCATCGAGGTGCAGATCCGCACCCGCCTGATGCACGAGGAGGCCGAGTTCGGCCTCGCCGCCCACTGGGCCTACAAGCAGGGCAGCGAAGGCGCGCCGGCGCGTGAGGCCTATCCCTGGCTGGAAGACCTGCTGGAGGTGCTGCAGGACGCCAGCAGCCCGGAAGAGCTGCTGGAAAACGCCAGGCTGGCGATGTTCCAGGATCAGGTGTTCGCCTTCACGCCCAAGGGCGAGCTGTATCAGTTGCCGCGCGATGCCACCCCGGTGGACTTTGCCTATGCCGTGCACAGCGATCTGGGCGACAGCTGTGTGGGCGCCAAGGTGAATGGCCGCGTGGTGCCGCTGCGCACCCGGCTGGTGAACGGCGATCAGGTGGAGATCATGAAGGGCAAGGTGAAGGCCCCAGATCCGGCCTGGGAAGCCTTCGTGGCCAGCGCCAAGGCCCGCGCCGCCATCCGCCGCCATGTGCGCAACAAGCGGCGCGAGGAACTGCAGGCCATGGGCGCCAAGCTGCTGGACGCGGTGGCGGCGCGGCTGCGCGTGACGCTGACCGACGAGATACTGGGCCCGGCGCTGGGCCGGCTGAAGCTGCATGATCGGCCGGCGCTGGAACTGGCGATGGCGGAGAATCGGCTTTCTGACGAACAGGTTGCCGAAGCGCTGGTGCCCGGCGCCAGCACCGCCCCGCGCCGGCCACGCAGCGCCAAGGCCAAGGCCGCCGCCGCCATTTCCATCGAGGGGCTGACACCGGGGGTGGGCTTCCTGCTGTGCGATCATTGCCGGCCGGTGCCCGGCGATCGCATCGTTGGCGTGCGCCATCCCGAAGGCCCGATCAGCGTGCATGTGATCGATTGTGATGAACTGGCCGATGAAGGCGGCGAATGGCTGGACGTGAAATGGGGCGCCGAAACCGCCGGCGCTTCGGCGCGTATCGCCGTGGTGGTGCACAACCAGCCGGGCGCGCTGGCCAGCATGGCGGCCAGCATCGCGGCCCACAATGCCAACATCGTCGGGCTGCAGCTGAAGCACCGCGACCGCGAATTCCACACCGACATCCTTGATATCGAGGTTGAAAGCACCACCCATCTTGCCAATATCCTGACCGGTCTGCGCCAGGTGAAGGCCGTGGTATCGGCGGATCGGGTGCGCGTTTGAGGCGCCTTGCGCGCCACCGGCGCGGCTGCAATAGCCAGCCGCGATTGGAGACTGGACGATGACCGACGATGATGTGCTGGCCGAATTCCGTGCCGCCGAAGCGCTGCTGGAAGGCCATTTCATCCTGTCGTCCGGCCTGCGGAGCCCGCGTTACCTGCAATGTGCCCGTGTGCTGATGAGCCCGGCCCGCGCCGAACGACTGGCGGTTGCGCTGGCTGCGAAGATCCCCGCCGATGTGAAGGCACAGGTGACCGCGGTGATCGCCCCGGCGATGGGCGGCCTCATTTGCGGCTATGAACTGGCCCGCGCCCTGGGCGTCGATTCGATGTTCGTCGAACGCCCCACCGGCACGTTCGAACTGCGCCGCGGCTTCCGGCTCGCGCCGGGCCAGAAGGTGCTGTTGATGGAGGATGTCGTGACCACCGGGCTTTCCAGCCGCGAGGCGATTGCCGCCGTCGAAGCCGCCGGCGGGAAGGTGATCCATGCCGCTTCACTGGTTGATCGGTCGGGCGGCAAGGCCGATCTGGGCGTGCCGTTCACGCCCCTGATCCGGCTGGACGTGCCCAGTTACCAGCCCGACGAACTGCCGCCCGAACTGGACGCGCTGCCGGCGGTGAAGCCGGGCAGCCGCGCGGCATGATCCGGCTTGTTGCCATGATCGCCGCCGTTTACGGGCCGGAACCAGCCGGCAGAGTCGCCGAAACGGCGGATATGGCCAATTTCGCCGGCATCGTGCTGTTGTCGGAAGGCGGCAAGGTCACGCTGGAGAAGGGGTTTGGCACCAAGGTGCCACTGCGCATGGTCCGCGCCCGCACACCATCGGATTTCCTGCCCGCCGACAGTTGGCGCTGGGCATCGGTGACCAAACAGATCACCGCCACCATCGCGATGCAGGACGCTGCGGCCGGCCGGCTTGATCTGGATGCGCCGATCACCCGCTATCTGCCGGCCTTCAAGGGCCCGACGGGCAAGCGCATCACAGTTGGCATGCTGCTCGGTCACACGTCGGGCCTGCCCGACAGCAATGCCGGCGACGGTGCTGCCTTCCGCCCCGGCGCCCGTGTGCTGCCCGAAGCCGTGTGCGCCGGCGCGGTGCGCGACCAGCCGGGCAGAAGTTTCAACTACGACAATTGCGATTACATCATCGCCGGCCGCGTGCTCGAAGCGGTGAACCGCAAGCCCTATGCGCAATTGCTGACCGAGCGCATCACCCGTCCGCTCGGCATGACCTCCGTCCGCATCGCCGGGACGCACGAGGCCGGGCTGGTCAATGGCAAGCCGGAAGCGCCGGTCAATCTTGCCGCCTATGGGGCTGCCGGCGCCATCACGGGCACCATCCGCGATCTGTGGCGCTTTGATCAGGCGCTGATCAATGGCAAGCTGCTGCCAGTGAGCAGCCGCGCGAAGATGTGGGAAGGCCGGCCGCAGTTCGGCTACGCAGCGCTCGGTCAATGGGCCTATACGGTGCCGCTGCGTGGCTGCGACAGCGCCCAGCGCATCATCGAGCGGCGCGGTGCCATTGGCGGCGTGCAGGTGCGCAACTATATCCTGCCCGAACGCAACATCGTGCTGATTGCCATGACCAACCGTGACGATACCGATTTCGGCGAGCTGTGGCAGGGCAAGGGCCTGGGCCATGATCTGCTGAGTGCCGCGGCCTGCAAGGCGATCGACGCATGACCAATCTCGTCCGCCCAAAGCACCTCAGACTGGGCGTCAACATCGATCATGTCGCCACCATCAGGAATGCGCGCGGCGGCCTGCATCCCTGCCCGCTGCGTGCCGCCGAAATTGCCGCGGCAGCCGGCGCCGATGGCATCACCATCCACCTGCGCGAGGATCGCCGCCACATCACCGATACCGATCTGGACATGTTGTCGGCCGGGATCGCCCTGCCGATCAACCTGGAGATGGCCGCGACCGACGAGATGCTGGCCATTGCCCTCAAATATCGCCCGCACGCCGCCTGCATCGTGCCGGAACGCCGCGCCGA
>JALOSK010000211.1 GCA_025458465.1 Sandarakinorhabdus sp.
TGGTTGGGCAGTGATGACGCTGTTTCTGGTCGCCACCATCGTGCTGGGCCAGATCGGCTTCGAACATCCGCTTTATCTGTACGGTGATGCGCCCGGCGTCCGCTTCTCCGACATGAACGGCAACCGGCTGGGCGGGGCCGGGCATTGGTGGCTGCTGCTCTATTGGTCGTTCTGGGCACTGCTGCTGGCGGTGGGCGCGCATCTGTTGTGGCGACGCGGCGCCGAAACCGCGCTGGCGCCCCGCCTGAAGCGGCTACCGGCCCGGCTGCGCGGTGTGCCGCTGGCGCTGGTGGGGGCGGCGCTGGCCGGCTCGGCGGCCACCGGGGCCTTTGTCTACCAGAACACCAACGTGCTGAACGATTATCGCACCCGCGATGACAACGAGACCTGGCAGGCCGAGCTGGAGCGCAAATATCTGCGGTACGAACATCTGCCGCAGCCGCGCGTGACCGATGCGGTCGTCACGGTCGACCTGAAGCCTGCGAGCCGCCGCTTTGATGCCACCGGCCGCTACACGCTGATCAACGACAGCGGCGCGCCGGTGCGCGACCTGCATGTGCGCATGGCGGGTTGGGACACCGAATTCCTGTCGCTCAGCGTGCCGGGCGCGCGCATCGTCACCGATGATCGTGCGTTCAGCTATCGCATCCTGCGCTTCGACACGCCGCTGGCGCCGGGCGCCACCACCACGCTGGATTTCACCACACGGCGCTGGCACCGCGGCTTCCGGGCCGGCGGGGAAGATCGCACGCTGGTGGAAAACGGCACCTTCCTTGGCAACTGGGATTTTGCGCCGCAGATCGGCATGAGCCGCGAGGGCCTGCTCACCGATCGCATCACCCGCCGCAAGCGCGGCCTGGAGGGCGAACTGCGCGCCGCGCCGCTGGGCGACGCGAAGGCACAGCGACGCAACACCATCGGCAACGCGCCATGGGTGACGAGCGACATCACCGTGATCACCGATGCCGGGCAGACGCCGATCGCGCCGGGCAATAAGGTAGCGGACAGCGTGGCAAATGGCCGGCGCACCGCTCGCTTCGTCTCGAAAGTACCGATCCTCGCCTTCTTCTCGGTCCAGTCGGCCGATTATGCCGAAGTAAAGGGCACCGCGCCTGTCGCCGGCGGCGGCAGCGTGGCCCTGAGCGTGTTCCATCACCCGTCCCACGGCTGGAATGCCGGGCGCATGATCACGGCCATGCAGCAGAGCCTGGCCTATTACACGGCCAATTTCGGCCCCTATCAGTTCCCGCACGCCCGCATCATCGAATTCCCCGCCTATGCGGAATTCGCGCAGGCCTTTGCCGGCACCGTCCCCTACAGCGAAGGCATCGGCTTCCTTGCCAACGCCGCCGATGCCGACAAGATCGATTATGTCACCTATGTCACCGCGCACGAGTTGGGGCACCAATATTGGGGCCACCAGATCGTGCCGGCCGACACCCAGGGTGGCACGCTGGTGGTGGAAACCATGGCGCAATACTCGGCGCTGATGGTGATGAAATCCATCTATGGCGAGGACAAGATCCGCCGCTTCCTGAAATACGAGCTCGACAGCTATCTGCGCGCGCGCGGCAGCGAGGCGATCGAGGAGCTGCCGCTGCTCAAGGTGGAGAACCAGGGCTATATCCATTATCGCAAGGGCAGCCTGGCGCTCTATCTGCTGGCGGACCGGCTGGGCGAGCGCCGTGTGAACGCCATGCTGGCCGATCTGCTCGCGCGCCATCGCTTCTCCGGCCCGCCCTACATGTCGCCGCAAGTGCTGGTGGACGGCTTCATGGGCCTTTCCCGTGACGATCGGGAACGCGAACTGGTGCGCGATCTGCTGGAACGCATCACCATCTTCGATCTGAAGGCGCCCACCGCCACCACGCGCAAGCTGGCCGATGGCCGCTGGGAAACCCGCATCACCATCGATGCCGCCAAATATCACGCCGATGGCAAGGGCGTTGAAACGCCGGCCCGGCTTGATGACGTGATCGATGTCGGCCTGTTCCGGGCCAAGCCGGGGCAGGGCGCGTTTTCAGCCAGGGATGTGCTGGTGATGCAGCGCATGCCGGTGAAGAGCGGCCGGCAGACGCTGGTGCTGATCAGCCGCGACAAGCCGGCGGTGGCGGGCGTTGACCCCTATGCCAAATATGTCGACCGCAATGCCGACGACAATCTGATCGATATCAGCTGATGCGCTTCAGCTGATGCGCTGGGCCCACAGCGGGGCCAGCGGGCCGGCGGCAAAGCCGGCGCGATCGATGGCGTAGGTGAGATGGACGACCGGCCCGGTGGAAAGCTGGGCGGTCATCGTCCGGCTGGTCAACGTGGCGCCGATGCGGGAAATGGCTGTGCGGCTGCGCATGTTGGTGTCGCCGATCAGGAAGATCACCCGCTCCACCGCCTGCAGCGCGTGGCCGACCATCAGCGCTTTCATCACGTGGTTGCTGGTGCCGCCCCAATGGCCGCGCACCAGGAAGCTCCAGCCCACCTCCACCTCGCCGGCCTCGGCGCGGCCGAAATCGAAGCGGGATGCGCCGATGATCGCCCCGCCCGGTTCTTCGGCCACCAGCATGCCGCCACTGGCGAGGCCTTCATCAAAGAAGGCGCGGAACACCTTTTCTTGCCAGCGATCATGTGCCGGGTGGCCGGCCCAGATGCCGGCATCGCTGGCCGCAGCGTAGAGGCCGGCCCAATCAGCCGGCGTCGCCGGGCGCAGGCCAAGCGACGGGTGGGAGAGGCGGGGCTGAAGATCCAGCATCATTTCGCCAGCATCAACCAGCCAGCATCACGGCGGCGTGGATGGCCAGCCCGATGCTGCCGCCGATCAGCGTGCCGTTGATGCGGATGAACTGCAGATCGCGGCCCACGGCCTGTTCCACCTTGTCGGTCACGGTGGCCGCATCCCAGCCGCGCACGGTTTCAGAGACAAGTTTCACGATCGAATCGCCATGCTGGCGCGCCAGCCCGGCCAGCGCCCGGCGCAGCGCGGCATTGAGCGCGCGTTTGAGCGCGGCATCGCCTTCGATGCGGTTGCCCACCGCGGCCAGGGCACCACCCAGCCGGTTGCCGGCCGGATCGTCCAGGCCTTTCACCAGGGCGCCCCGCGCCGCGTCCCACAGGCCCTTCACCCAGCCGCCCATCGCCGGATTGGCCAGCAGATCGGCCTTGAAGCCTTCCACCTTGTCCTGCGTTTCGGGGAAGTGGCGCAGATCGAAGGCATATTGCTTCAGCGCATCGGCAAGGCGCAGGCGCACCGGGTGCCAGGGATCCTGCTTCATCTCCACCAGCAGGCGCTGCACGGCGCTGATGACGGTGTTGGACATGGATTCATCGGCGCCGGCCAGGCGCAGCAGCCAGTTGGTGCGCTCGCTCACCTTGTCACGGATGTTCGGCGCCTCGTCCGAAAGCGTCGCCAGGCCCCAATCGATCGCGGCATCGATCAGCGGTTCGTGCCGGCCCTTTGCCACCATCGTGTCGAGCGCATCGGCCACCAGCGGGGACAATTTCATCGCGTCCAGCCGCCCGCGCGCCATGTCCTCCACCAGCCGGGCGATGGCGGGATCGTCCAGTCCTTCGACCAGCCGGGCGACCAGCGGCGCCAGCCCCTTTCGGCGGTTGGGGGCAGGGCTGGCGGGCGCCGGTGCCGCCAGCCAGCGGGCGATGGCGCCGGCCAGATCGGTATCGTCCAGCCGGCGGGCCACCACCTGGGGTTTCAGGAAATTGTCTTTCAGGAAGGTGGCCAGTGTTTCGCCCAGCCGGTCCTTCTGCTCGGGAATGATGGCGGTGTGCGGGATCGGCAGGCCCAGCGGCCGGCGGAACAGCGCGGTGACGGCGAACCAGTCCGCCAGGCCGCCCACCATGGCGGCTTCGGCAAAGGCCCGCAGCCATGGCACGGCCGGATGCGCCTGCGGCCAGGCCAGCGTGGCCGCGAACAACAGCGCCATCACGGCCAGCAGCAGCGTGGCCAGCAGCCGCATGCGGTGGAATGGATTGTCCGGCAGCAGGCTGGTCAGGCTGGCTTACTCCGCAGGCGTTGGCCGCGGCAGCTTGGCCGCCCCTTCGTTGTTGGTGAACCAGCGCTTCAGGCGGGGCGCCAGCCATTCTTCCACCGACACCGCGATCGAGAAGCCAGCCGGCACGATCACCAGCGTGAGGGCGGTGGAGAGGATCAGGCCGCCGATCACCACGATGCCCATGGGCGCCCGCCACGAACC
>JALOSK010000212.1 GCA_025458465.1 Sandarakinorhabdus sp.
GACAGGTAGGTTTCGCCGGCAATCGCGGTGTAGTTGACACGCACGCCGCCGAAGGTGCCGCTGCGCTTGGCAACCACGCGGTTGGGGGCGGGGATGGCGGCTTCCGCAGCGGGCTTGTCGGCAGACTGGGCCAAGGCCGGCGCCGCCAGCATGGCAGCCACCGCGATCAGCGAAACGAAACGGCGCATTGCAAGATCCTCCCGAGTATGCCGCCTGTCGATAGCGGCGCGGGAGGGGTGGCGCAATCGCTGTGGGCAATCAGTCCCCGGCGGAGGCCCAGGCGATCGGCGGCGGCGTCACGGTGGGAGTCGGAGTCGGTTCGGATGGCGCGGCGATGTTCTGTACCAGCCCGGATTTGGCCAGCCGGCCGACGCCCCAGGCCCCCACCGCCATCGCAGCGAGGCCCAGCGGCGACACGCGGCGCAGCACGAAGGGCAGCGCCACCGTGGCCGCGGTGCCGATGGGACCCAGATTGGCACCTGCCACCCGCGATGCAATCTGGCGGCTGGCGGCGGCAGCGACACTGCGGACAACAAGGCTGGCAAGCGGATTGGCCATGAAACGACTCCCGTTATTTGCAAATCATATCATAGATCGGGCTGGCGCTGCAGCGCACAAGCCTCGTCCGCGCCGGCCCATCGCGCTATGGGCACGGCATGCCCCGCCCCTCTGTGCCTGATGCCCTGCTGCGCCTGTGGATCCTTGCCGAGCTTGGCATGGCCGGCCTGTATGCCTGGCTGGGCTGGGGCATGCGCGAATGGCCGGGTGATCTGCCCGGCCCGCAGCCGCTGCGCAGCGTGGCGATCACCGAGTTCATCTATCTGTTCCTGTTCGTGCCGGCCGCCGTGGTGGTCGCCATGCGCTGGCGGGCCAGGCGGGATCGGCTGCTGGCCGGGCTGGCGTTCTTCTATGGCCTTGCATCGGCCGCCTCGTTCGCAGCGTGGGCGCAAGCAGACACGGCCGGCATGATGCGGGCGCTGTTCCATGCCGATGCCGTCATTTCACTTTGTGGCATCCCAGTCGCCGTCAGGGCGCTTGCCTTGCCCGCCGGGGGTGAACACGCCGACGCCGGGCCGCGCCGGTGAGCCCGAACCCGGCAATCAGCATGGCCCAAGTGGCCGGTTCGGGGATTGCCCCGGCAATGGCGGTATCGTGGATGGAAAGGGTGATGGTGCCGGTTCCCACGGCCCCCACGGTGAAGGCTGCGCCAAATGGGCCATGGATGACAGCACAATCCTGATTGAACACGCCGTTGAACGGGAAGCAGTTGTTGAAGCTTTCGGGCTTCGTGAAATCGATCCGCAGCCGATTGTTGTGCAGCCTCGACAACAGGCTGTCCGGCGCGCCGCACGTTGGCGCGGCGGGTGTGACGGTACAGCCATTGCTGTACATGTATTCGTTGCCGTTCAGATAGATTTCCTGATTGCCCGCATCGTCTTCGGAGATCAGTTCCCACCAGTATTTCGCATATTCGCCTTCCATGCGCCATTCGGCGCCGGTGATGGTGCCGCCGGTGACTTCAAGCCAGACCGAGCCGGCTCCCGCATAGGCGGGCGGACCCAGAAAATCGCTGAAGGTCACGGGCTGGCCCGCACCGGTGAGCGTGGATTGATAGATGATGGCCGCCTCTGCAGACGGTGCAATCAGCAGGGCAGCGCATATCAGCGAGGATCGGCGCATGACTCGTCTCCCAAATCACGCGGAGCCTATGCCCGAAAGCCGCGGATGACGATTGCCGCGACTACCTAGGCAGCGCGCCGGCGCATCATGGAGCGATCTTCGCCGCGCTGGTGGCGCCCGACAGTGTGTCCACCGCCGTCACCCATTCGGCGCCCGCCGGCACATCGGCAGCAAAGCGCCCGGTTTGCCCGGCAAAGCCCAGCGGCACCGGCTTGCCGGCCACCCAGGCGTTGATGCGGAAGCGGCCTTCATCCCACAGCGTGCCCGGCGCGATCGGGCAGCCGCACAGCATCGACACATCGGCTACCACGCGCCCGCCCTCACGCCGCGCGGTGAGCGCCAGGCCGGGCAGTTCCACCACCCAACCATCGCCCACCACCGGCTGGCCGGGGATCAGCCAGCGCACTTCGGTCTTGGCAACCTCCACGCCGGCCGGCCGCTTCGGCCCGGCGACCAGCAGTCGAACCAGGCGCGGTTCGGTGATGTCCACGGTCGTGCTGAACCGGGCCGCACCATCATCGGCGATTGGCGCCCCGCGCGCGGCGCCGTTCATGATCCTGGTGGTGTCGCCGGTGCCGCCCTCGACCCGGCCTTTCGCCAGTTCCGCCCCGGTGGCGGCATCCACCAGCATGATGTCCACCCCGCCCATGCCGCTGCCGATGAACTTGGCGCCCTGGCTGATCACGCGCACCGTCACGGGTGTGGGCACGGCCAGCGCCGGGGTGGCGGCCAACAAGGCGGCAAGGGCGATCAGGCGGTTCATCATGCTTCTCCCATCAGGCGGGCGGCGGCGGCCCGCATCTCGGCATCGCGGTGGCCCAGGCGCTGGGCCGTGAGGGTCTTCACGCTGGCGACAATCTCGGGCCGGGCAGTGGCGGGTGTCCCGCCCTGTGCCCGGTCGGGATCATATTCCAGCGCCAGGCGAATGGTGGCGGCCACATCAGGCCCGTGCAGATGTTCGACCACCCGGAAGGCGAAATCGATGCCGCTCGTCACACCGCCGGCGGTGATGATGTTGCCATCCATCACCGTGCGTTCGGGCACGAATTCGGCGCCGAACAGCGCCAGATACTGTCCCCATGCCCAGTGACAGCCGGCGCGGCGGCCCTTGAGCAGGCCGGCGGCGGCAAGGATAAGCGAGCCGGTGCAAACGCTGGTCAGCCATGTGAGCCCCGCTGCCTGCCCACGCAGCCAGTCCAGAACGGCATGATCGTTCATCACCGCCGAACAGCCATAGCCGCCGGGCACGCACAGCAGGTCAAACTGCCCGGCATCCGCCATCGTCACGGTCGGCAGCAGCGCCAGACGGCAATCGCTCATCACCGGATCCAGCGTGGCGGCGACATAATCGACGCTGGCGCCCGGCATGCGCGACAGCACTTGCGCCGGCCCAGTCATGTCAAGCTGGGTGAGCTGGTCATAGAGCAGGAAACCGATGCGCATTGCGGGGGCCGCCTTTCGCCTGCCGGCATAGCCCGGGCCGATGCCCACGGCCAGTGCCTCCCGGTTGCTGCCGCATTGCAGCATCTTGGGGCCTATGCTAACGCGCCGCACCTTTTCAACGGGCGGACATATTTGAATGTCGACTCAGGGGGCTGATCCGGCGGTGGCCGGTCACGCCGATCACCACGGGCCGCAGCAGCCGCTTCTGAAGCTGGCGCTGGGCGCAATCGGCGTGGTGTTCGGTGATATCGGCACCAGCCCGCTCTATGCCTTCAAGGAAACATTCGGCGGGCACCACCCGCTGGCCCTTGATGCCACCAACATCTTCGGCGTCATCTCCCTGATCTTCTGGACGATGATGCTGGTGGTGACGGTGAAATATGTCTCCGTCATCATGCGGGCCGACAATCGCGGCGAAGGCGGGTCGCTGGCGCTGCTGGCGCTGATCACGCGCCTGTCGCCGGGCGGCACGCGGTCTGCGCAACTGGTGCTGCTGGGCGTGCTGGCCACGGCGCTGTTCTTCGGTGATTCGATCATCACGCCGGCGATTTCGGTGCTGTCGGCGGTTGAAGGCCTCACCGTGGTGGAGGATCGCATGGCGCCTTTGGTGGTGCCGATCGCCATCACCATCCTGATAGCCCTGTTCCTCATCCAGAGCCGCGGGACCGCGAAAGTGGGCGCTGTGTTTGGCCCCGTGGTGCTGGTGTATTTCACCACGCTGGCGGTGCTGGGCATCATCAACATCATGGCCAACCCGGGCATCCTGCTGGCGCTCAGCCCGCATTATGCCGCCCAATTCATTGCCGCGACGCCCACGGCCGCCTTTCTGGCGCTGGGCAGCGTGGTGCTGGCCGTCACCGGCGCCGAAGCGCTCTATGCCGACATGGGGCACTTCGGCCGCAAGCCGATCCGCCTGGCCTGGTTCGCGCTGGTGCTGCCGGCGCTGATGATCAACTATCTGGGCCAGGGCGCGCTGCTCAGCCTGAACCCGGCGGCGCTGGAAAATCCCTTCTTCCTGATGGCGCCGGACTGGGCGCGGCTGCCGCTGGTGATCCTGGCCACCTTTGCCACCATCAT
>JALOSK010000014.1 GCA_025458465.1 Sandarakinorhabdus sp.
GGCGACACCCGCATCAGCCTGGTGGTCCGCGAAGACACCAGCGGCCACGAATATCGTTTCGTGCCCGAAGGCCCCGACGTCAGCACCGCCGAGGCGGAGGCGGCGCTGGCGGCGGTGGCGGCGCTGGATTGCGCATGGCTGGTGCTGTCTGGCTCGCTGCCGCGCGGGCTGAATGCCGATTTCATGGTGCGGATCGTCAAGACGGCCGTGGCTCGCGGGCAGCAGGTGGTGCTGGATACATCCGGCCCGGCGCTCGCCGCCTGCCTTGCCCAGGGCGGCATCCTGTTCGCCAAGCCCAGTCTCGAGGAAATGGAGCAGCTGGCCGGCACGCCGCTGCGCGAGGCCGACGCCCTCGAGGCCGCCGCCCGCGCCGTCATCGCCGCCGGCGGTGCCCAGATGCTGGCCGTCACGCTGGGCGGCGATGGCGGCCTGCTGGTGACGAAGGATGGCGCGCTGCGCCTGCCCGCCGTGAAGGTGGCGCTCGCGTCCGCCGTGGGCGCCGGAGACAGTTTCACCGCCGCCATGACCTGGGCGCTGGCCATGGGCCGTGACCCGCAAACTGCCTTCCGGATTGGCATGGCCGGCGGTGCCGCCGCGGTGATGACGCCCGGCACCGATCTGGCTCTTGCTGATGATATCATTCGCCTCGCCACCAGTCTGGGAGTGACGCTTTAGGGTCGTGGCAATTGCCCGCACTGGCGCTGCTGCGCGCGGCAGTGCATTGCGCCGACCATGCTGCCCACCCGCCCCCGCGCCGTTCCTGCCACTCGCCTGTCCCGCCTGGCCGGCTTCGGGCGGCTCGCCGGCGGCATCGCCGGTTCGGTGATCGGCGGCGGCGCTGGCCAGGTGCTGAAGGGCCGCAAGCCCGATCTGCCCAGCCTGCTGCTCACCCCGGCCAATGCGAAGCGGCTGGCCGATGAACTGGCCCGGCTGCGCGGCGCGGCCATGAAGATGGGCCAGCTGATCTCGATGGATGGGGGCGACGTGCTGCCGCCCGAACTGGCGGACATCATGGGCCGCCTGCGCGCCGAAGCCGATCCGATGCCGCCGGCGCAACTGGAACAGGCGCTGGTGGCCGGCTGGGGGCCGGATTGGCGGGCGCAGTTCCAGCGCTTTGACGAACGCCCGATCGCGGCCGCATCCATTGGCCAGGTGCACCGGGCGGTGGCGCTGGATGGCCGCGATCTGGCGATCAAGGTGCAATATCCCGGCGTTGCCGCCAGCATCGATGCCGATGTGGACAATGTGGCGACGCTGGTGAAATTGTCGGGCCTGCTGCCGGCCAGCTTCGCGCTGGAGCCCTTGCTGGACGAAGCCAAGCGGCAGTTGAAGGAAGAGGCGGATTATGCCCGCGAGGGCGGCATGCTGGCGCGCTTCGGTGCGCTGGCCGCCGATTGGCCCGAAGTGGTGGTGCCGGCACTCGCCGCCGATCTGTCGCGCCCCACCATCCTGGCCATGGGCCATGTGAGCGGCGTTGCCATCGACAAGGCCAGCGCCCTGCCCCAGGCCGAGCGGGACCGGCTGATGACGCTGATGCTGCGCATCCTGATGGCCGAACTGTTCGAATGGGGCGTGATGCAGACATTATCGTTATGATCTCAACAATGGCCGGCTCGTGCTGCTCGACTTTGGCGCGGCACGTGATGTCCCGGCGCATATCGCCGAAGGCTATCGCGCGCTGCTGGGCGCTGGCCTTTCCGGCGACAACGAGGGCCTGCTGGCGGCAATGACCGGCATCGGCATCCTGCCGCCGGGCGCGCCTGCCACGATGCGCGACACCATCCTGGACATGGCGCGCGATGGCTTTGCGCCGCTGCGCATGGATGGCCCGTTCGATTTCGGTGCCGGCGGGCTGGCCAGCAACCTGAAGGACCAATCGGCCAGCCTGATGGCCGCGCGCGAACATTTCACCGCGCCGCCGCCCGACATATTGTTCATCCAGCGCAAGATCGCCGGCATGTATCTGCTCGCCGCCCGCCTGAAGGCGCGCGTGGACGTGGCGGCGCTGGTGCGGCCCTACATGCCGGGCGCGGGCGCCGTATCGTCGGGCAACCGGCAGGCATCGACCCAGCCGCGCGCGACCAGGGCGGCAAGGCGCGCCGGTGCCAGTTCAACGGACGTCTCGCGCGATCCGGCAGCCGGGAACACCGTGGCGTAATCGCGCAGCGACACGTCGATCCACACCGGCAGCGCGGTTTTCAGGCCGAACGGGCAGACGCCGCCCACGGCATGGCCGGTGAGTGCCAGCGTTTCATCCGCATCCAGCATCCGCGGCCGGCCACCCAGCGCGGCCTTGCATTTCTGGTTGTCCAGCCGGGCATCGCCGCGCGTCACCAGCAGCAGCGCCGCCCCATTCACCCGCATCGCCAGCGACTTCGCGATGCGGCCCGGCTCCACGCCCAACGCCGCGGCCGCTTCAGCCACGGTGGCGGTGGAAGCGCCGGGCGCGATCACCGGCACATCCGGGGCATGGGCGGCAAGCCAGGCAAGCACATCATCATGGGCCATGGCGCTGGACTTGCCGGCATTTCTGGCAGGAAACAAGAGTATTATCTTGACAATACAGCGCCCACGGGCGCAGCCAAGGCACAACAAGCAACCGCTCCAAAGGGGGAGATCATGCGACTCGCATCCACCGCGCTGGCCGCGCTGCTGCTGGCTGTTCCAGCCATGGCCCAGCCGGCCACGACGACGCCGGCAACCGCCAACGATATCATCGCGAGGAATCTGGCTGCGCGCGGCGGCGAGGCTGCCATCGCCGCGCTGAAAAGCGTGCGCTTCGATGGCAAGCTGATCTTCCCCGGCGGCTTCGAGCTGACCTACAATGAAACCCGATCGGGCGGCGCCGCCCGCGTGGAAGCCGCCCTGCAGGGCCTGGCGCTGGTGCAGGCCTATGATGGCAAGTCGGGCTGGCGCATCAACCCCTTCGAAGGCCGCAAGGATGCGGAAAGCATGAGCGACGACGAGGCGCGCAGCCTTGCCGATGCGGCCTCGATTGCCGGCGTGCTGCTGTCGGCCCGCCGCGACGGCAGCCAGACCACCTATCTGGGCCGTGAGGATTTCGATGGCACCAACTGCCACAAGCTGAAGGTGGTGCAGAAGGATGGCGACGAGTTCGTCTATCTGATCGATCCCGATTCCATGCTGGAAGTGAAGGTGATCGAAACCCGGCGGGTGCGCGGCGCCGTGCAGGTCACCGAAACCGAACTGGGCGATTACGAGCCCGTGGCCGGCGTGATGTTCCCCATGGCCACCGAAAGCGGCCCGCAGGGGTCCAGCCAGCGCCAACGCACCATCATCGCCAAGGCCAGCGCCAATCCCGACGCGCCAGCCAGCCTGTTCGCCCAGCCGGGCAAGTGAGGAGGCCACCCATGATCCGCACCACCCTTCTCGCCGCCACCGCCCTCACCCTTGCCGTTCCTGCGTTTGCTGCCGAAATGGCCGGCACGCCGGTAACGGCCGGCATTTCCGGCCTTGGCATCCGCAACATCGGTTCGGCCGCCATGTCGGGCCGCATCGCCGCCATTGCCGCCCGCGTCGAGGATGATGGCAAGCTGACCATCTTCGCCGGCGCCGCATCGGGCGGCGTGTGGAAATCCGAAGACGGCGGCACCAATTTTGCGCCCAAGTTCGACAAGCAGCCGGTGCAGTCCATCGGCGCCATCGCGCTGGACCCCACCAGCAAGCGCACCGTCTGGGTGGGCACCGGCGAAAGCTGGACCCGCAACAGCGTTTCGGTGGGCAATGGCGTCTACAAATCCACCGACGGTGGCGACAACTGGACCCACATGGGCCTGCCCAAGGTGGAGCGCATCACCAAGATCGTGGTGCATCCGACCAATGGCGATGTCGTCTATGTCTGCGCGCCCGGCGCCCTGTGGTCTGACAGCCCGGATCGCGGCCTCTACAAGACGACCGACGGCGGCAAGACGTGGACCCAGATCCTGAAGGGCGCCAACCTGTCCACCGGCTGTTCCGGTGTCAGCCTCGATCCCGCCAACCCGGATCGCATCCTGGCGGGCCTGTGGGATTTCCGCCGCACCGGCTGGGGCTTCCGGTCGGGCGGTGATGGCCCGACGGCAGCTTCGGGCAGCGCCATGCTGGCCAGCGACGATGGCGGCAAGACGTGGCGCAATCTGGATGCCAGCACCGCCAAGGGGCTGCCGAAGGGCCCGTGGGGACGCATCGAGGTGGTGCACGCCCCGTCGCAGCCGAACCGTGTCTATGCGGTAATCGAGAATGTGAACACCGCGCTCTATGTGTCCGACGATGGTGGCCGCACCTGGGAAGCGCGGGACCGCAGCCGCAACATGGTCTGGCGGCCCTTCTATTTCCAGAAGCTGGTGGTGGACCCCACCAATGCCGATCGCCTGTTCAAGATGAACCTGCGTGTCATCGTTTCGGAAGATGGCGGCAAGAGCTTCTCCGACACCGCTGGCAACAGCCATGCCGACTGGCACGACGTGTGGGTGAACCCCAAGAACCCCAAGCATCTGGTGGGCGCCGACGATGGCGGCCTGTGGCTGAGTTACGATGGCGGCAACAAGTGGTGGCACGCCCGCAACCTGCCGATCAGCCAGTTCTATCATGTCGCCATCGATGATCGTGATCCCTACCAGGTCTATGGCGGCCTGCAGGACAATTCGAGTTGGGTGGGTGACAGCGAATATCCCGGCGGCATCACCAACAATCGCTGGGAAAATCTTTATGGTGGCGATGGCTTCTGGGTGCTGCCCGATCCCACCAACCCCGATTATGTCTATGCCGAATATCAGGGCGGCAACATCGCCCTGATCAACCGCAAGACGCTGGAACAGAAGGCGATCCAGCCCAAGCCCGGTTACAAGGAAAAGCTGCGCTTCAACTGGAACACGCCGATGGCGCTGTCTCCGAACGAGAAGGGCACGCTGTATCTGGGTGCGCAATATCTGTTCCGCACCCGCGATCGCGGCACCACCTGGGAACGGATTTCGCCCGATCTCACCACCAACAACCCGGCCAGGCAGCAGCAGGAAAAGTCCGGCGGCATCACGGTGGACAACAGCTCTGCCGAAATGCACACCACCATCTATTCGATCAGCGAGAGCCCGAAGGCGGCCGGCACCATCTGGGTTGGCACCGATGATGGCAATGTGCAGGTGACGACGAACGGCGGTGGTGCATGGACCAACGTCACCAAGGCTCTGAAGCTGGGCGCGGACAACTGGATCAGCTGGGTCGAAGCCAGCCAGCATGATGCGGGCACCGCCTATGTCGCGGTGGACCGGCATGCCTGGGGGGACATGGCGCCCCACCTGTTCGTGACGCGCGATGGCGGCAAGAGCTTCACCCGCATCGCCGGCCCGGCAACATCGGGCATCCGCGGCTATGCCCATGTCATCAAGGAAGATCGGGTTGATCCGCGCATCCTCTATGCCGGCACCGAATTCGGGCTGTTCATCAGCCGCGATGCCGGCGCCACTTGGGAGGAATTCCGCCCCGGCAACTTCCCGGCAGTGGCGGTGCGCGATCTCGTGCAATCGAAGAAGGGCGATGATCTGGTGCTCGCCACCCATGGCCGCGGCATCTGGATCATCGATGATGTCTCGCCCCTGCGCAGCCTGACCCCGGCGGTGACGGCATCGAACGTCACGCTCATTGCCTCGGCACCGGTGGAGCAGCGCATCCAGGGCAATGGCGGCTGGTCGGAAGGCGATGCCATGTTCAGCGGCGAGAACCCGCCGGGCGGCGCGGTCATCACCTATTATCAGAAGGCCCGCCACGTCATCGGCCGCATGAAGCTGGAGATCATCGGACCTGATGGCCAGCTGGTGGAGGAATTGCCGACCGCCAAGCGCAAGGGGCTGAACCGTGTCGTCTGGTCGATGCGCACCAAACCGCCGGTGGTGCCGCCGGCGGCCAGCATTGCCGGCAATTCGGTGGTGGGCCAACGGGTGCTGCCCGGCGCCTACAAGGTGCGCCTGACCAAGGCGGGCGAAGTGACCGAGGCACCACTCACCCTGGTGCGCGACGCCCGCGCCACCTACAGCGACGCCGATCGCCAGGCCCAGTTCGCCGCTGCCGAGCGGGTGAAGGGCCTGTTCCAGCGCATGACCGGTCTCACCTTCGGCCTGATCGGCCTGAAGCGGGATGCCGATCTGGCCGCCGCTGATCCCAAGGCCACGCCGGCCGCGAAGGCAGCGGCGCAGGCACTGGGGGCGCGCGCGGACGAGCTGCGCAAGCAGGTGGTGGCCACCACTGAAGGCGGCGCCATCACCGGCGAGGAACGGCTGCGCGAAAACATGGACAGCGCCTATGGCCAGATCATCAGCACGGAAGGCCGGCCGCCGGCCTATGCCATCGCCCGTGTCGATGCGCTGGAAAAGGAACTGAAGGAGGTTGAGGACGCCTTCGCGGCGCTGAAGGCCACCAAGGGTGCGGCGCTGAACGATGATCTGAAGCGCGCCGGCGTCGCGCCGATCAGCCTTGCGGATGTGAAGGTGGACATGGCCCCCACTGGCGGCCAGTTGACCGCCCTGGGCCGCGGTCTTGTCGGCCTGCGCTATTTCGGTGATTTCCGCAGCCTGGCGTTCCCGTCGAAGAAGAAATGATGCTGAAGTTGCTGCCGGTCCTGCTGTTGGCAGGGCCGGCCGCAGCGGCCACACAGCCTGCGCCTCAACCGCCGGCTGGCACGCTGCCAGACGAAGCCTTCATCACCGTGACCGCGCCGGCTCTGCCGGGCCGGGTGGCAACGCCATTGGTGGGCCTGAAGCCCGAAGCCCTGCTGGATCGGCAGCCGCGCAGCGTCGGCGATGCGCTGCGCGGCCTGCCCGGCGTTGCCATCCGCACCAATTCGCGCGGCGAAACCAGCCCACGTGTGCGCGGCGGCGACGAACGGCAGACGCTGGTCTTCCTTGATGGCGCTCCGCTGGCGGTGCCGTGGGATGGGCGCATCGATCTGGGGCTGGTTCCGGCCGGCATCATCGGCAGCCTTTCCGTGCGCAAGGGCGCCGGCGCAATCGAATATGGCGCGAACGCCGTGGCCGGCGCCGTCGACCTGCGCAGCCGGCTGACAGGCAAGGTGGCGCAGGCACAGGCCGGACCGTTCGGCATGGCCAATCTTTCAGCTGCGGCGGCCCTGCCGGTGGGAGACATCACCGTCACGCTGGGCGCCGCCCACCAGGCGCAAGGCGCGCTGCCGGTGGCGCAGCGTTCGGCCCTGCCCTTCGCGCAGGCAAACAGCCGGCGCCGCACCAACACCGATCTGGCCGCCACCAGCCTGTTCGGGGCCGTGGGCGGCGATGCGGGCGCGCTCACCTGGCGCGCCAGCCTGCTCCATATCGATGCACGGCGCGGCATTGCCCCGGAATCGCACCGCGATCCCGCAACCGATCCGCCGCGCTTCTGGCGCTATCCCGATTGGCAGCTCACACAGGCACAGCTGGCGCTGGAACTGCCGCTGGGAACCGCCACGGCCCGGGCGGTGGCCTGGCGGCAATGGTTCGGCCAGGCCATCGAGGCGTATCGCGATGCCAGCTACACCACGCTGCGCGGCCGCGAAGAGAATGATGACGACATGGTGGGCGCCCGTCTCACCCTGTCCCACGCCGCCGGCCCGGCGATGCTGCGCTGGAGCCTTTCGGCCCAACGCGGCGACCATCTCCAGACCGATACTGTTTTTCCCGTCGGCACGCCCGGCCCCACGCTGCGCTTTGCCCAGGTGCTGGCCTCGGGCGGGGTGGAGGCCGACCTGCCGCTTGGTGGCGGCAGCAGCCTCACGCTTGGCCTTGGGCTTGATCGGTCCACCAATCCCCTCACCGGCGACAAGCCCGCCCAGCCCGACCGGCAGGCGGCCACCTTCTCGGCGGCCATCAAGTCGCCGCTGGCCAATGGACTTGCCCTCACCGTCTCGGCCGGGCGGCGCAACCGCTTTGCCTCGGCCCGTGAATTGTTTGGCGAGGCGCTGGGGCGCTTCCTGCCCAATCCCGCTCTCGCGCCCGAACAGGTCTGGCTGGCCGATGCCGAACTGGCGTGGCGCAGCGATGCCGTCACCCTCACCGTCAATCCCTTCTGGAACCGGACGCTGGGCAGCATTGGCCAGCGCATCGTGCGGGTGAACGGCGCCAACCTGCGCCAACGCTTCAACCAGGGCCCGGCCACCAGTCTGGGCGTCGATATGGCGCTGCAGGTGCCGGTGATGGACGGGCTGACACTGGAAGTGACAGGCAGCGCCCTGCACGCCAGCGCCGATGGGCAGCCGCTGGTGCAGCGCCCGTTTCACGAGGTGATGGCAGCGCTGGACTGGGCGCCGGGCGAAGCGTTCGACGTCCGCGCCGAACTGCGCCGCATCGGGCCGGCCCGCGATCTGGATGGCGATGGCAGCCTTGCCCGCCTGCCGCCGGGCACCGAAATCAACCTGCGCGCCCGCGTGCCGGTGGCGCGCATCGGCAGCGCCCGCCTGTCGGCAACGGCGGCGGTGGACAATCTGACAAATGCACTGGTGCTGCCGCAGCTGGGCCTGCCGCTGCCCGGCCGCACCGTGCGCATTGGCCTCATGCTGGGGGCCTGATGCTGGGTGGTTGAAGGGGGGCGGCGCTGTCGCTATAGACGGCGGTGCGGGGCGGTCGTTGGACCGCCTTTTTGCGTTGGCAGTGTGCCCCGCGTTTTCGGCGTTCGCGCCCTGACGCCAGACTTGGGCCGGATTTGGGAACGAAACGATGACGATCAGCCCGCTGATGCCCGTGTATGGCCGGTGCGAAGTGGCACCGGTGCGCGGTGACGGTTGCTATCTTTATGATGCGCAGGGCCGGGAGTGGCTGGATTTCGCCAGCGGCATTGCCGTCAACTGCCTGGGCCATGGCCACCCGCACCTGGTGGAAGCCATCCAGCGCCAGGCCGCCACGCTGATGCACACGTCCAACCTCTACAAGGTGCCGGCGCAGGAACATCTGGCGCAGCGGCTGGTGGAGCTGACCTTCGCCGATACGGTGTTCTTCACCAACAGCGGCGCCGAGGCCATCGAATGTTCGGTGAAGACGGCCTTCGCCTATCATTATGCCACCGGCAACCCGCACAAGCACCGCATCATCACCTTCTCCAACGCCTTCCACGGCCGCACGCTGGCGACCATTTCGGCCACCGATCAGGAAAAGCTGCGCAAGGGCTTCGAACCACTGCCGGACTGGTTCAAGGTGGTGCCGTTCGATGATCTCGCCGCTGCCGAAGCCGCCATCGACGATACGGTGGGCGCGTTCATGGTGGAACCCATCCAGGGCGAAGGCGGCATCCGCCCGGCCTCCCCGGCGTTCCTGAAGGGCCTGCGCGCGCTGGCCGACAAGCATGGCCTGCTGCTGATCCTGGATGAAGTGCAGTGCGGCGTGGCCCGCACCGGCGCGCTGTTCGCCCACGAACTCTATGGCATCACCCCCGACATCATGGCGATCGCCAAGGGCATTGGCGGCGGCTTCCCCGTTGGCGCCTGCCTGGCCACCGAAAAGGCCGCCACCGGCATGGTGGTTGGCACCCATGGCAGCACCTATGGCGGCAACCCGCTGGCCATGGCGGCCTGCGAAGCCGTGCTGGATATCGTGACCGAGCCGGCCTTCCTTGCCCATGTCCGCGAGATGGGCGCGCGCCTCACGCAGGCGCTGGAACAGATGATCCCCAACCACGACGATCTGTTCGACAGCGTTCGCGGCGCCGGGCTGATGCTGGGCCTGAAACTCAAGAGCGACAGCCGCGCCTTCGTGGCCCACGCCCGCAGCCACGGCATCCTGGCGGTTGCCGCCGGCGACAATGTCGTGCGCCTGCTGCCGCCCCTCACCATCGAGGAAAAGCAGATCCGCGAATGCGTGGAACGGCTGTCCGCCGCTGCTGCAACCTATCAGCCAGCTGCGGCTGCCTGAGTTTTCCCCGCCCGGCAGCGGGGGGGGCAGGATTGAACACAATGCGCCATTTTCTTGATCTTGCGCCTGCCGGCCCGGCGGGGCTTCGCGCCATTCTTGATGAAGCGCACCGGCGCAAGGCCGCGCGCGCCGGCTGGCCCAAGGGGCGCGTGGATGAAGATGCGCCGCTGGCCGGACATGTGCTGGGCATGATCTTCGAAAAGCCCAGCACGCGCACCCGGTTTTCGTTCGACATGGCGATCCGCCAGCTGGGCGGCACCAGCATCGTGTCCAGCGCCGGCGAAATGCAGCTGGGCCGCGGCGAGACCATTGCCGACACGGCGCGCGTTCTCTCGCGCATGGTCGATGCGCTGATGCTGCGCACCAACAGCCACGCCAAGCTGGACCAGCTGGCCGAGTTTGCCAGCATTCCGGTGATCAACGGGCTCACCGATCTCACCCACCCCTGCCAGGTGATGGCCGACATCCTCACCTTCGAGGAACGCAGCGGCCGCCCGGTCGAAGGTTCCACCTGGGCCTATGTCGGCGACGGCAACAACATGACCAATTCGCTGATCGAGGCATCATCGCTGCTGAAGTTCGATCTGCGGGTGGGCGTCCCGCACGGGCTGGACCCGGATGCCGGCATCATGGCCACGGCTTGCGCGCGCGGCGGCTGCATCGGCCTCTATCACACGGCCGAGGAAGCGATGGTGGGAGCCGATGTGGTCGTCACCGATACCTGGGTGTCGATGGGCCAGAAGGACAGCGAGGCCAAGATTGCCGCCTGCACACCCTTCCAGGTCAATGATGCGCTGATGGCCAGGGCCAACCCCGGCGCCCTGTTCCTGCACTGCCTGCCCGCCCACCGCGGCGATGAAGTGACCGACAGCGTGATGGACGGGCCGCAATCGGCGGTGTGGGACGAGGCCGAAAACCGGCTGCATGTGCAGAAGGCGATCCTGCTCTGGTGCCTCGACAAGATCGGGGCCGGCATCTGATGGTGACCGAAGGCATTGCGCCCACCGCCGATCGCACGCTGGGCTTCATGGTGCCGGCGCGCAACGCGCGCGGCCAGTTGGTGCGGCTGGATGCGACGCTGAACGCCATCCTGGCCGCGCATGCCTATCCGCAGCCGCTGATCCGCCTGCTGGCCGAAGCGCTCACGCTCACGGCGCTGGTGGGCGCATCGATGAAGCAGGACGAAGGCCAGGTGACGCTGCAAGCGCAGGCCAAGGGCGGCATCGTTGATTTGCTCGCCTGTGACTGGCGCGCGGGCGAGCTGCGCGGTTATCTGAAGCATGATCCTGAAGCCATTGTTTCGGAAGGGATGAGCCTGCCCGATGTGTTCGGCAAAGGCTATCTGGCGCTGACCATCGATCAGGCGGTTTCGGAAGAGCGCTGGCAGGGCATCGTGCCGCTGGAAGGCGACACGCTGGCCCATGCACTGGAGGCGTGGTTCGGCCAATCCGAACAATTGCCCACCCTGCTGCGCATCGGCGTTTCGGGCGATGCCGCCTCGGGCTGGCTGGCCGGCGGCCTGCTGGTTCAGCACCTTGCCCGTGCCGAAATCGGTGGCGAGCGGCTGGATGCCGGCGAACAGCATCCCGATTGGGAACATGTCGCGGCGCTGGCAGCCACGACCACCGCCGAGGAGCTCACCGATGCCGAGCTTTCGGGTGAGGCGCTGCTGTGGCGGCTGTTCCACGAAGAACAGGTGCGCGTGGTGCCCGGCCCGACGCCGGTGAAGGGCTGCCGCTGCTCGGCGGCCCATATCCGCGACGTGCTGATGCGCTTTCCGGAAGACCAGCGCGCCGAGATGCGCGACGACAAGGGCGTGATCGCCGTGGACTGCCAATTCTGCAGCCGCGTTTTCGGAATCGCCGCGTGACCGGCAAGCTGGCCGTCGTCCTGCTGTCGGGCGGGCTGGATTCCACCACCGTTGCCGCCATCGCCAGGGCACAGGGCTGGCGCCTGCTGGCGCTGACCATCGATTACAACCAGCGCCACCGCATCGAGCTGGAACACGCCGCGCGTGTGGCCAGGGCACTGGATGTTGAGCGCCATATCACACTGCCGCTGGATCTCACCGGCTTTGGCGGTTCCGCGCTCACCGCCGATATCGCCGTGCCCAAGACGGGCGTGGCGCCCGGCATCCCGGTCACCTATGTGCCGGCGCGCAACACCATCTTCCTGTCCGTCGCGCTGGGCTGGGCCGAGGCGGCCGGCGCGCGTGACCTGTTCATCGGTGTCAATGCGCTGGATTTTTCCGGCTATCCCGATTGCCGGCCGGAATTCATCGCCGCGTTCGAGGCCATGGCAAACGCCGCGACCAAGGCCGGCGTGGAAGGCGAACGCTTCAAGGTGCACACGCCGCTGATGGCGCTGGACAAGGCTGGCATCATCCGCGCCGCCCACGATGCCGGCGCGCCGATCGATCTCACCTGGTCCTGCTATGATCCGCTGCCCAGTGGCAGGCCGTGTGGCGCGTGCGATTCGTGCCGGCTGCGGGCCAAGGGCTTTGCCGAAGCCGGCGTGGTGGACCCGGCCCAGAGTCCGTCTCCATGACCTACGCCGTCAAGGAACTCTTCCTCACCCTGCAGGGGGAAGGCGCACAGGCCGGGCGCCGCGCCGTGTTCCTGCGTTTTGCCGGCTGCAATCTGTGGACGGGGCGCGAAGAAGATCGCGCCAAGGCGGTGTGCACCTTCTGCGACACGGACTTCGTCGGCACCGATGGGCCGGGCGGTGGCAAATTCGCCAACCCAGCCGCGCTGGCCGATGCGGTGGCCGCCTGCTGGGGCGAAACCGGCGCCCATCGCCTGGTGGTGTGCACCGGCGGCGAACCACTGCTGCAACTGGATACGCCACTGGTCGAAGCCCTGCACGCGCGCGGCTTTGAGATCGCCATCGAAACCAACGGCACGCAGGAGCCGCCGCCGGGCATCGACTGGATCTGCGTCTCCCCCAAGGCCGATGCGCCCCTGAAGCTGGCGGCAGGCGACGAACTGAAACTGGTCTATCCGCAGGCCAAGGCGATGCCCGAGCGCTTTGCCCACCTGCCCTTCCGCCACTTCTTCCTGCAGCCGATGGACGGGCCGGCGCAGGCGGCGAACATCCAGGCCGCCATCGCCTATTGCCTCGCCCACCCGCAATGGCGGCTCAGCCTGCAGACCCACAAGCTGACCGGGATTCCCTGAGCGCGAGCTGTTGTGGCAGCGACTATTTCGCTGCCGTCAGCCTTGCCCGCTCCTGCGCGATCCAACCCCGCATTTCGGCCTCCATCACCGACAGCGGCACCGAACCCAGGCCCAGCAGCGTGTCGTGGAAGCGGCGGATATCGAAGCCGGCGCCGAGCGCCAGTTCAGCCTCCTGCCGCAGCGCGCGGATGCGCATCTCGCCCAGCTTGTAGGCCAGCGCCTGGCCGGGCCAGCTGATATAGCGGTCCACCTCGATCTCGATATCGTGGCGGGCCAGCGCGGTGTGCTCCTCCAGATAGGCAATGGCCTGATCGCGGGTCCAGCCCATCAGGTGCAGGCCGGTATCGACGACCAGCCGGCTGGCGCGCCAGTTCTCGAAGCTGGCGCGGCCGAATTCCTCATAGGCATTGCGATACATGCCAAGCTCGCGACCCAGATATTCGGTGTAGAGCCCCCAGCCCTCGCCATAGCCGGAAAAATAGGTCTGGCGGCGGAACGGCGGTGCGGCCGGCGCCTCGAGTGCCATCGCGCCCTGGTGGCTGTGGCCCGGCACGCATTCGTGCAGCGTCAGCGCCGTCAGCATGAACAGTGGCCGCGATTTCAGATCATAGGTGTTCATGTAGCAGGCATCGAGACCGCCGCGCCCGGACGTGTAGGTGGGCGCGATGGCATCGGCCACCGGCCGCAGCGTGAAGCGATGGCGCGGCAGCGTGGTGAAGATATCCTTCAGCCGCCCATCCATGCGCTTGATGACATAGGCGGAAAAGCCCAGCAGTTCATCGGGGGTGCGTGCATAGAATTGCGGATCAGTGCGAAGGAAAACCAGGAAATCCTTGTATTCGCCCTTGAACCCGGATTGCGCCATCGCAGCGCGCATGTCGGCATCGATGCGGGCCACTTCCTTCAGGCCGATCTGGTGGATGGCCTCCGGCGTCAGATCGGTGGTGGTGAATTCCTTCACCTGATCGCCATACCAGGCCACGCCACCCGGCAGATCACGCGCTGCCGTCGTGGTGCGGGCGCCGGGCAGATATTCGCTGCGCACGAAGGCAAGCATGCGTTCCTGCGCCGGGTTGACGATGGTATCGATGACCTGCTGCGCCTCGGCGCGCAACTGCTCCTGCTCGGCCGCCGGGATGGTTGCCGGCATGCTGCGGAAGGCGGTGTAGAAGGGGCTTTGCGCGGCTGGCTTGATCTGCGCCGCCAGCGTGCCGTCCCGGCCCTTCATCGTCACGGCCGGCGGCGTGAAACCACGCTTCATGCCGGCACGCATGTTGGCGATATTCTCGTCAAACCAGCGCGGAATGTCGCGCAGCCGGCTGATATAATTGCGATATTCCTGCGCCGTGCGGAACGGCGCCTGTGCCGGCAGATAGTTCCACACGTTCACATCGCTGTTGATCGGCATCTCGTAGTTGCGCCAGCGGATGCCCACCACCTCGGCCCGCAGCGATTCCACCAGCACCGCCTTGTTCAGCCGCTCCCCCGGCGACAGTTCGGCATCAGGGATCGCCGCCAGCTTGTTCAGAACATCCTGCCAATAGCGGCCGCGCTGTTCCTGGCAGGCCGGGGTCACGCACGGCAGGCGATCACCAGCCCTGGTATCCAGCCCATCCTGCACCTGGCCGGTCTGTGCCAGGCGCCACTGCCATTCCGCGTCATAGATCGCCTTCAGGCGTTCATCGGCGGTTTGCGCGGCTGCACTGCCGGCCAGCAGCAACGCTGCCACGATTGCGCGAATCATTGGTCACCTCCCCTGTTCTTCAACCCCTGCCGCGATAGGACGGAACCCCCTGATCGGGCAACCAAAGGCCATCCGGCACCGGGCCAGACTGCCAGAAAACGTCGATGGGAATGCCGCCGCGCGGATACCAATAGCCGCCGATGCGCAGCCAGCGCGGCCGCATTTCGGCAACAAGACGCTGCCCGATGCCCACTGTGACATCTTCATGGAAGCCCGCATGGTTGCGGAAGGCACCCAGGAAAAGCTTCAAGGCCTTTGATTCCACGATGGTTTCGTCGGGAACATAATCGATCACGATATGCGCGAAATCCGGCGCGCCGGTGACCGGGCACAGCGAGGTGAATTCCGGGCAGGTAAAGCGCACCAGATACAGCGCGCCGGGCCGCGGGTTGGGCGGATAGTCCAGAACCGCCGCCTCCGGGCTGGCCGGCAGGCTGGAGCTTTGGCCCAGATGCAACACGTCCACCAATTTTGCTCTCCGTTTCGTAATATGGCTGTCGCTTGGGGCGTGACATGCGCTGCCAGCCCAATTATGTCACCCCCGGTTATCATGTGGACAAGGTGCCGCAGCCTCGGCTGTCCGGCCCGCGGGGAGTGAGTGATGGACCTTCTGGTGTCGACGGACTGGCTTGCCGGCGAAATGGGCAAGACCGATCTCAGGATCATCGATGCGACCATGTTCCTGCCGGCGCAGGCCCGCAATGCCCGTGCCGAGTTCGAGGCCGCGCACATCCCCGGCGCCGTGTTCTTCGACATCGAGGAGGTTTCGGACACCAGCAACCCGCTGCCCACCATGCTGCCACCGGCGGAAAAGTTCGCCTCGCGCTGCCAGGCGCTGGGCCTGGGCGATGGCAGCCGCATTGTCGTGTACGACAACAGTCCGCTGAAGTCCGCGGCCCGCGTCTGGTGGATGCTGAACCTGTTCGGCGCCCATGAAGTGGCGATCCTGGATGGCGGGTTTGCCAAGTGGCAGGCCGAAGGTCGCCCGGTGGAGAGCGGCAAGCCGATCGTGCGGCATCGCCATTTCACCGTCTGGGCCGACAGGAAGCTGGTGCGCGACATGGCGCAGATGACCGACAATCTGCGCAGCAAGGCGGAACAGGTGGTGGATGCCCGATCAGCCGCCCGCTTCACGGGCGCTGAGCCCGATCCGCGCCCCGGCGTGCGCCCGGGCCACATCCCCGGTTCCAGCAACATCCCCTATGCTGCGCTGTTCAACGAAGACGGGACCTTCAAGAGCCGGGCCGACATCAAGGCGCTGTTCGATGCCGCCGGCATCGATCTGGGCAAGCCGCTGGTGGCCACATGCGGTTCGGGAATCACCGCGCCGGTGGTTGCCTTTGGCGCTGCGCTGGCGGGCAAGGGCGACGTGGCCATTTATGATGGCAGCTGGAGCGAATGGGGCGCCAACCCGCACACGCCGGTCGTTCTTGGCCCGGTCGTGACCGGCGCGTGACGGCACGGCGTCCGCCGCGCGAGGATCTTTCCGGGCTTGGCGATGGCACGCTTCTGGCCCAGGCAGGCCGCGCCCATGCCCACGACATGGTCAATCCGCCGGTGGCGCGGGCTTCGACCATCCTGTTCGAAACACTGGCCGATCTGGATGCGGCCATCCGTGATCCCGATGCCGGCCTCTATTACGGCCGACGCGGCACCCAGACGCACTGGGC
>JALOSK010000213.1 GCA_025458465.1 Sandarakinorhabdus sp.
CTGGCCTTCAGCGTATCGAGTGCCTCCTGCACGCGCGCGCCCAGCGAGGCTTCGGAAAAATACACGTCCTGCGCAATGCCGAGCAGCGCCAGATCGGCGCGGATGCGCGCCATCATCAGGGCGACCGTGCGGGTGCGAAAGAGGGTGAGCCATTCGCCTTCGGGGGCGCCCACGTATCGATCACCGAACTCGGCGGCGAAGGCCTGGCCCACCGGCACCAGATAGTCGCCGGGGTAGAGGCCCTCGGGGATCTCGATCGTCTCGCCCAGTGCCTCGCGATAGCGCAGGTGCGCGGATCGGGCGAGCGTGTCCACCTGCCCGCCGGCATCGTTGATGTAATATTCGCGTGTCACGTCCCAGCCGGCAAAGGCCAGCAGGCCGGCCAGCGCATCGCCCACCACCGCGCCGCGACAATGACCCATGTGCATCGGCCCGGTGGGATTGGCCGAGACATATTCGACGTTGATGCGCTTGGCCTGGCCCGCCGTGCTGCGGCCATAATCGGCACCGGCAGTCAGCATGGCGCGCAGCTGGCCGTGCCAAACGCTGTCGGCCAGCCTGAGGTTGATGAAGCCCGGCCCGGCCACGTCGGCCGCGGCAATGCCCGGCTTGGCGCGAAGGCTGGCGGCCAGCGCTTCGGCCAGCTGGCGCGGGTTCATCCCCGCCGGCTTGGCCAGCGCCATGGCGGCGTTGGTGGCCAGATCGCCGTGGGCAGCATCGCGCGGCGGCTCCACCGTCACGTTGGCGAACGACAGGTCGGCTGGCAGCGTGCCGGCCGCCACCAGATCTTCGAGGGCGGCGTGGATGACGGTGACGAAATGGGCAAACAGGTTCACGGGCGCGGCACTTTGTGCTGACGGTGGGATTGCCCGTTCCCTAGCGATTGCGGCGGGCGGCGTCCATCAGCTTGGGCCGCCGGACATCAGACATTGCATGTGACGCTTGCCGGGGCCGGTTGGCGGCCCTGGTCATGCCGCCACGGCATCGCGGGGCCAGGCCCGTGGGCCCGGGGTGCCGGCGAACTGGGTGAGACGCAGCTTTTCCTCTGCCGCGCTGCGCGAGGTGCTGATCACATGATCCACACCCGCGATGGTGATGGCCAGCGTGCCCTGATCGGTGATTTCGATCAGGCCCTTGGACTTCAGATACCAGATGTGGAAATCGAAGGCCTCATCCGAACAGCCGAGCGTGCGCTGGAGTTCGTAGGGGCCGACACCGGGGTCCCGCGCGCGCTCGCGCCGGCGCTTGTAGAGTGCCAGCAGCGTTTCGGCATGGACATCCGCGTCTGACAGCGCGGTGCGTTCTTCGGCGAGGATCGAATCGGTGGCCGAAAAGGTGAAGCCTGTGTGGGCGCTGTATTGCGCGTCATAGGCCAGGCGCTTGCCGTGGTCCTTCAGCGCGCGATAGGCTTCCACCACCGCGTTGAACTTGTCCACATCGGCGGATTCCGGATGGTCCGGGTGATAGAGCTTGGCGAGGTTGCGGTAGGCGATTTCCAGGGTGCGGCCATCGCATTCGGGATGCACCCGCAGCACCGCATAGTAATCAACAAATGGCTGATTCTTGTCCATCACAGCTTCCCCCGCTCTGCGCTGGCTGGACCCCGCAACACCAACGCAACAACATCACAACAACCGATGTCGAAAGCTTTTGTTAAACATCATGTCGAATATGTCAATATATTCGTGCGATATACAATAGTTAACAGGCTCGGCCGAACGCTGCCCCCGCATCATCCCGGAGTTGCCGGCCAACGTTTTGCCGCCCACGATGTGGATCATGAACAACCCGCAGCTTGCCGCCATCGAAGCCAGTCTGGAACTGGCTGCCGCCCGCATCGGTGATCCCACGGCCGAAGTGTATCGGCGTCTGTTCGCCCGCCACCCGGCCATGGAAGCGGAATTCTGGCGCGACACGCAGGGGAATGTGCGCGGGGAGATGCTGGCGCGCAGTTTCGAAACCATCCTCGATCTGGCGGGCCCGCGCGCCTGGGGGGATCAGCTGATCGCCACCGAGGTGCAGAACCACGCCCAATATGGTGTGCCGCCGGCGATCTTTGCCGATTTCCTGCCGATTGTTGCCGATGTGATTCGCGACGGCTGCGGTGATGGGTTCACCCCCGATATGGCGGCGGCCTGGGCTGCTGTCCTGGCCGAAGCGGCGGCTCTGGCGGTGCTGCCGGCCTGAAAAAAGCCCCGGCCAGCGTCACGAAGGACGCCGGCCGGGGCCTGTAACGGGCGCCTGTTGGGGGCCGGCGCCCGCAAGCGCGTCTCAGCGGCGATCGGCCAGCTGCACGCCGCTGTCCAGCATCTGGCGGGCCTGGGCGAACTTCTTCGCGGCTTCGTGGCGGTTGCCTTCGGCGCAGATCTTCTGGGCCACCTGCACCGTGCGCAGGGCCTTGGCGGCGACCTTGGGATCGGCGCCATTGGCCTGTGTCTGCACGGCCTGTGCTTCGGTGGCGCATTGGCTGGGGGCGGCCTTGGCCGGGCTCAGCGCCAGGAAGGGCAGCATGGCGGCGATGGCGAGGCCGGTGATGGTCAGGCGGTCGGTGTCGATGCGAAGGCTGGTCATGGGTCTGGTCCTTTTCCGGTTCGGCGGGGAGAAGGCTTGCCGATGGGGAGGTTTTAAGTCACACTCGGAACCAAGATAATCCGGATAATCATTGTCAGCCCATGAAGCAGAACTACACAATCCCGCGCAATCTGCTCGACGGTGTCGAAGCCTTTCTGCGGGTGGCCGATCGCGCCTCGTTCCGTGCGGCTGCCGAGGATCTGGGGGTGTCGCCCTCTGCCATCAGCCAGACGGTGCGCCAGCTGGAGGAGCGTATCGGCGTGCCGTTGTTCATCCGCACCACGCGATCGGTTGGCCTGACCGAGGCGGGCGCCGTCTTCCACGCGCAGGCCGCCCCGGCCTTCGCCACCCTGGTGAGCGCCTGGGAGGCCGCGCGCACGCTGGGCGAGCGGCCGGCCGGCCTGTTGCGCATCAACATGCCGCGTGCCGTGGTGCCGCTGCTGATCGAGCCGATCATCGCCGATTTCTGCGCGCGCTATCCCGACGTGGATGTCGAGGTGATCGGCGAGGATGCGCTGGTCGATCTGGCGGCGAGCGGCCACGATGCCGGCATCCGTCTCGGTGAGTTGCTGGAGGCGGACATGGTCTGCGTGCGACTGTCGCCGCCGTTCCGCTTCGTCATCGTGGGCGCGCCGGCCTATCTGGACCGGCACGGCCGGCCGCAGGTGCCGGCCGATCTGAAGGCGCATGCCTGCATCCGCCAGCGCATCGGCGGCAGCGGCGTGCTGCTGCCCTGGTCGCTGAACGATCAGGGCCGCGCTGTCGACATCGCCGTGAGCGGCCGGGTGATCGTCAGCGACAATGCCGCCGTGGTGGCGCTGGCCGAACGCGGGCTTGGCCTGGCGATGGTGAGCGAACCGCTGGTGGTTGACCAGCTTGAGGATGGCCGCCTGGAACTGGTGCTCGACCGCCTTGCGCCGTCCAGCCCCGGCCTGTTCCTGCATTACCCCGGCCATGCGCAGGTGCTGCCCAAGCTGCGGGCCTTCATCGATCATGTGAAGGCGGCGCTGGCCAGCGGGATGCTGGACCGCCTGACCCGCCAGCGGTGACCGGGGTCGGCTGATCAGGGCCGGCTGATCAGGGCCGGCTGGCCAGCACCGGCGCCACGCTGGCGTCCATGCCGCGCATCACGATCACGCCACCGGCGGGCGGCGCTGGCGTCTGTGGCGATGCCGGACGCGGGCCCGGTGCCGGCTCGCCCTCGGCCCGCGGTTTGGCGACAAGGCGGGTGCGCGTGCCATCGTTCAGATCCATCAACTGCACCGTGTCCAGCCGCACCCGTTCCTCGTCACCAAAGTGGCGCAGCGCCAGGCTCAATTGCCCGGTGGTCATCGCCAGCGCCAGCTTCTGGGCCTGCAGCGCCGTCACTTCCAGGGTGGTGGACCTGACGATTTCGGGCTGTTCCTTGCCCACGTTCATGTCGGTGCCCACCGCCAGCACGCGGACATTCTGGGCGATCAGTTCGCCATACATCATCGCTTCTTCCGGCTGGCGCGTGTAGAACACGTCCACCCGATCGCCCGGATACACCAGGCCCGACACGCCCGACACCTCGCTCACCGGCACGGCCATCGCCCGCTTGTCGCGGCCCAGCAG
>JALOSK010000214.1 GCA_025458465.1 Sandarakinorhabdus sp.
AAGCGCCAGCCGATATGCCAAGCGATGGCCAGCCATGAAGACCCTCACCCTCCTGCGCCATGCCAAGTCGGGCTATGATGATCCGCTGCTCAGGGATTTTGATCGGCCGCTGAACGATCGCGGCCGGCGGGCGGCGATGCGGGTTGGGCAATGGCTGGGCGCGGCCATCAAGCGCGGTGACATGCCGGATTTCGCGCTGGTGTTCGCCAGCCCGGCGGTGCGCGTGCGCCAGACGATCGAGGGGCTGGAGGCCGGCATGAACCGGCCGCTGGCGCCGGTGTATGAACAGCGCATCTACCTGGCCTCATCCGCCACGCTGATCGAGCTGTGCGCCGGCTTTTCGGACGAATTTTCCGATGCCATGCTGGTTGGCCACAATCCGGGGCTGGAAGATCTGCTGCTGGAACTGGTGCCGCCCGGTGCTTCCCGAAGCGGCACGCTGCGGGCAGAGGCCGAGCTGAAATATCCCACCGCCACGCTGGCCCGGCTGGATATCGCCATCGATCGCTGGGCCCAGATCGATGGCGGCCGGGCGGAATTGACGAAGTTCGTGCGCCCGCGCGATCTCGATCCCAGCCTGGGGCCGGACGACTGAACCAAAAAATGGGCGGCGGAGGCTGTGCCTCCACCGCCCGTCCCTCGACCCCGCGACATCTGCAGATAGGCTTCCAGGGTGCGCTGGTCGCGGCGTTCGGCCATCAGCTGCTCGTAATTGCGCTGCGCCTTCATGGTTTCGGCCAGCTTCACCGCGTCGAACGGTTCGGTCGACAGGATTTCCATCTCGCGATCCTTCAAAAGGCGCTGCACGTCCATCATGCGGCCGGTCATCGGATCCTTGCCGGCGTCGGCCAGCAGATTGGTGACGCGCGGCGACAGGCCCATCAGGCCGGGCAGCGGCGTCGCGGCGGCCGGCGCCTGCTGCGCGAAAGCCGGCGCAGCCAGCGTGGCGGCCATCAGCAGCAACGTGAAATGCTTCATCATCTCTGTCCCCATTGATGGCCCGGCGTTGCAACACGCCAGCGACAGATTGAACCTATCATTTGCGGCTCGTCCCGATTGTCCGCTTCCACGCATTTGGGCACAAGGGTCGCCATGAACCGCGCGCAGGCCGAAGCCGTTCTCATCACCCATGGCTGGCTGGCCGATGCACCGGCCGGGTTGCGCCGCCGCGTGCTGGATGCCTGCCATGTGCGCCAGGTTGCGGCTGGCCAGTCCATCTACCAGTTCGATGATGAACCCGCCGGCATCCTGGGCCTCGCCTCTGGCCGGCTGGCCATGCATCTGGCGGCGGGCCCGGATGATCCCACCCTGTTCGCCCATGTGACGCCCGGTTACTGGCTGGCCGATCTGGCGCTGCCGCCAGGCGCGCCCCGCCCGGTGAGCGCGATGGCGATCGAGCCGAGCGTGCTGCTGCGCCTGCCGGGCAACGATGTCCGCGCGCTGGGGGCGCAGGATCCGGAACTGGCGCTGCTGTTTTCCCTGCTGATCAACATCAACTTCGGCACCACGCTGGCGATGATGGCGGTGCTGCGCCGGGTGGATCTTGTGGAACGGCTGGCCGCGATGCTGTGCGTGCTGGCCGGCCAAGATCTGGCCGATGGCTGGCTGATCCGGGTGACGCAATCACAGCTGGCCGCCATGATCGTGGCTGGTCGCACCAGCCTGGTGGACAGTCTGAAGGCGCTGGAACAACGCGGGCTGGTGGCAGGCGTTTATGGCGGTGTGCGCGTGCTCGATGCCGCCGGCCTGATGGCAGCGGCGCGCTACACGGCCTAAAGCCGCAGCACGCGCGCCAGCCGGCCACGCACCGCCCACATGATCGCAGCGCCGGCCAGCGGCACGGCGGCGTGCAGCAGCCAGAAGGCGCGCACGTCCATCGTCTCGTAAAAGCGGCCCAGCCAGCCCGACAGCGTGCTGCCCAGAAACACCGCGAACTGCACGGCGCCCAGCATCACGCCGGTAATGGCGACCGGCGCCGTGCGGGAAAACAGCGCGTTCACGGTTGGCACCAGATAGAGCCAGCCGAAGTTGAGCACGAGATGGAAGCCCACCACCCACAGGATCGGCGTCTTTTCGGGGCCGCTGCCGGCGGCGAGCCACAGGAAGGCGCAGCCCATCAGCGCCATGCCGATGCCGATCTTGCCCAGCTCGCCCGGTTCGGCGCCGCGCGCCGCCTGCCGCCGCCACAGCGCCAGCACCGGCGGCACCGCCAGGATGGGCGCCAGGCTGTCGAAGGCCTGCAGCCACGTCACCGGCACTTCAAAGCCCAGCACCAGACGATCGAGATGGTCCCGCCCCCATAGCGCATAGACATTCCATACCTGGCTTTGCGCCAGCCAGAACAGGCTGGTGAGCAGCATCACGCCCACCAGCGCCGCGATGGTGGCGCCGTCGCCCGGCGCAAGGCGGGCGCTGCGGCGGGCTTCGGGCGGCGTGTCGGGCGGCATCAGCAGGTTGCCAGCCAGCAGGGTGAGCGCCGCCAGCGCCATGCACACGCAGGCAGCCATGAAGCCCCATTGCCAGTCCACGCGCTCCCCCAGCGCGCCGATCAGCAGCGGGCCAAGAAAGGCGCCGGTGTTCAGGCCGGCCGCCAGGATGGAAAAGGCGGCATCGCGCCGGCCATCATCGCGGGCATAGAGATGGCCGGTCTGGGCGTTGAGGTTGCAGCGCAGGGCGCCGGCCCCGAACGCCGAAACCAGCAGGCCGGGCAGGAAGGTTTCGGGCAGGATCACCATCACCATGCCGGCTGTGGCCAGCAGCGCGCCGATGATGCAGGTGAGGCGCGGGCCCCATTGGCGATCCCCCAGCCAGCCGCCAATCAGCGGGGTGAGGAAGAACAGGCCCAGATAGAGCCCCATCGTCTGGGTCGCGAGCGCCTGCAGGCTCATCGGCCCGAACAGCGCCTGCACCGCGCTGCGCCACGCATCGAAGCCGCCAACGCTGGCCACCTGTTCGGGCGTGAACAGGAAATTCGCCATGTAGAGGATGAGCAGGGCCTGCACGCCATAGATGCCGGCCGCCTGCAGGGCCTCGGCCACGGTGACTGAAGCGCGACAAGACAAACTGGATTCTCGGACAAGACAGATTAGAGAAGTTTTTGAGGGTTGCGGCGCCCGCCTGTGGCGCAATGGGCACATCTTAGAGGCGGGAAAGAGGGCTCTGACGGCCATCTGAGAGGCGCAAAAGAATGGGGCGCGGCCCCGGTGAGCCGCGCCCCAGATCAGGGTTCAAGGCCGCGCGGTCAGCCGCGAGGGTGTAGGTCGACCATCTGGGCGATATAGCTCGCCCGCTGCACTTCATCGGCCACCATGTTCAGCATCGTGGCCAGCCCATCGGGATCAAAACAATCAACCGGCCTCTGTGCACTGATCAGGCCGGCCAGCCCGCGAAGGCTCGCAGCGGCCTTGTCGAGCCGCTCCGCCGGCGACCGCTCGTTGACGCCTGAAAGCTCATTGATGCCATCGAGGGCATAGTTTCGGGCTTGAGCAGCGGTGTTACGCATGATCGTGGCCTCCGCCGCCGAGCAAAACGATATTGGTGGAGCCGGCAGGCACCGCCTTTTCAAGGACCATGGACGCGAACTGGTTGGCAACTGCCGCCGCCATCTGTTCGGCGACGGCGCGCCGCTCTGGCGCCAGATGGTTATTGCCAGCAAAGCCTGCCATCCACCGCACGGCAGCGTCGAGCCGCATCATCAGCGGCTTCCACTTGCCCGCGCCGCTCGGCCGCTGAATCAGCAGAATGTCATCAGCAAAGCGGACCACCACCCTTTTCCGGTGGGCGACCCAATCGAAGCCCATGTGTTCGAGGATGGACTGGGGGTTCACATACCACGCCCCGTCGATCTCATAGGCGATCCCGGTCCAAATCCCGATGGTGACCAGCCTCCCTTCGCGTTCCATGTTGATCTCCTTCTCACAGGATGGTCGGGCGCCGCCGAAGCAAGCGCCCGACCAGACCGCAGGCGTTACGGTCGCCGGGAGGGTGAGAACCGGTCAACAGGCCGGCAGGCTTATTCCCCGCCTTGCGGCAGGTCTTGTATTCGCCACCTCCCGACTTGGTGTCGGAATCGGGCTGGCTGTCGGGGACACCTCTTTCGGGGGCGGCACCGCTGTTGACGAGGAGTTTCTCACGCTCCGAGGTGCTTCTTACACCCATTCGACCGGCCTGCAAAGCCGGGTGTCACACCAGCTCCTGCACGCGCAGCTCGATGCGCTGCTTGTCGAGCTGGACCCGTTCGCTGAAATCGATGCTCTGGATCAGGCCATAGTGCAGCGCTTCGGCCTGGCCGGTGCTGCCGTCCTGGAACTCGGCCGCCAGGATCGGTGCGCCGGTGCCCACCTCCATCAGCAAATCCCAGAGTTCCCGGTACTGGGCCTCCGTCAAATTGCTCCACGCCGCCCGCCACACCGGCACGCGGCCGCCGCGCTCGATCGCCGTCTCGCCGCCGGGCAGCGCGCGCACCTGGCTGCGGTCCTCCACGCGGCGGCCGCTGCCCAGCTCAAAATTCTCGTATGGCCCTTGGCCCATCGTCAGACGCTGCAGCGGCAGTAGCGTGCCCACTTCGGCGAAGGATGCCTGATCGGTGGAGAAATAGACCCGCAGGTAGCGGATGCTGTGCGGCCCGCCGAGCAGCAGCGCCGCGCTGCGATTCTCCCGAGTGGTGGGCGCGGTGCCGAATGCCACCCAGCCGCTCTGGCCGAACAACCGGCGCGCGATCGGTTCGGAGAAGATCGTTCCCAGCGGTCCCTGCGCGGCGGTGGCGCCGAATGCCTGCCAGATCCCGCCCGGCCAGAGGTTGGTGTGCAGCGCGGCCAGCGCGTCGATCGTGGTGTTCGTGCCGAAATCGATATCGATCACCAAGATGCGGTTGCCGGAGCCGACTGGCGTTCGTGTCACCACCTTCGGCTGGACGTTGGCCAGCGCGGTCGCAGGGAAGGCCGCGTCCACGGTGCTCCCGGCGCCGCTGACCTGACTCGCCGTGTAGGGCACGATCCTGA
>JALOSK010000215.1 GCA_025458465.1 Sandarakinorhabdus sp.
CAGCAGCGGCAGCAGCAGCGCCAATGCCGCCGTCCGCAGCGTGAGCGCACGGCGATCCATCAGCCGCCGCGCTGCGATCAGGCCCATATCGAGCAGGAACAGGCACAACATGCCGCGAAACAGCGTGTCGTACACGGGCGCAATCGGCGCAAGGCCCGGCTTGCCGGCCACCAGCCCGATCAGGAAGCTGCCCAGCAGCAGCACCACTGATCCATTCAGGAAGGTTTCATGCAGCAGCCCGCCGCGCGGCGCCAGCGTGTCGTCGGTGCGGGCGCGGGCCAGCAACAGCCCGGTGATGATCGCCGGCGTTTCCATCACCGCCAGCACCGCCACCATGAAGCCAGCGGGCGCCATGCCGGCGGCGTGGCGCAGGATCTCGCTGCCGGTGGCGAAGGTGACGACGCTGACCGAACCATAGTGCGCCGCCACGGCCGCGGCATTGGTGCGATCCAGCTTGCCGGCGGTGCGCAGCAGCCAGAAGGCCGGCAGCGGCAGCAGGAAGCTAAGCGCAAGGCCGGCGCCGCCCGCCAACAGGATATCGTGGGTGAAGCCGGTTTCGGCCACCTCCCCGCCACCGCGCAGGCCGATGGCCATCATCAGGTAGAGCGAAATGCCCTTCGCCACGGCTTCTGGCACCGCCAGGTCGGACCGCGCAAACGCCGCCAGCGCGCCGAGCAGGAAGAACAGCACCACCGGCTGGAAGAGGGCTTCAATGGCCAAGGCAGAGCTCGCGGCGGCTGCAAAGGAAAGGCCCGGCGGTGGATGCCGCCGGGCCTTTTCCGATTTCTTGCCGACCAGATCAGGCCGCCGCTTCCACCCGGTGCAGGGCGCACTGGCCCCAGATGTCCGAAAGGGCCTTCACCAGGCGATCGATATCGTCGTCGCTGTGAACCGGGCCAGGCGTGATGCGCAGGCGCTCGGTGCCTACGGGCACCGTGGGATAATTGATCGGCTGCACATAGATGCCGTGATGTTCCATCAGCCAATCGCTGATCATCTTGGCCTTCTTGGCATCGCCCACCATCACCGGGATGATGTGGCTGACCGGAATGATGTGGCTGGGGTTTTCCATCTGCGGAATGCCCATGGAGCGCAGCGCGGCGCGCACCTTCTGCACGCGCTCGTGCTGGCGCTTGCGTTCAAACGGGCTGTCCTTCAGGTGCCGGACCGAGGCGAGCGCGCCGGCCGCAATGGCTGGCGGCAACGCCGTCGAGAAGATGAAGCCCGACGCAAAGCTGCGGACAAAATCGCACAGCGCCCTGGAACCGGTGATGTAGCCGCCCACAACCCCGAAGGCCTTGGCCAACGTGCCTTCGATCACGGTCAGCCGGTGCATCAGGCCTTCGCGCTCGGCGACGCCGCCGCCGCGCGGGCCATACATGCCCACGGCGTGCACTTCGTCGATGTAGGTCATGGCGCCGTGCTTGTCGGCCACGTCGCAGATTTCCTTGATGGGGGCGATGTCGCCATCCATCGAATAGACGCTCTCGAACGCGATCAGCTTCGGCACGTCCGGGCCATATTGGCTCAGCAGGCGGTCGAGGTCTTCAACGTCGTTGTGCTTGAACACGTGGCACTTGGCGCGGCTGTGGCGAATGCCCTCGATCATGGAGGCATGGTTCAGCGCATCGGAAAACACCACACAGCCGGGGATCTTGGTGGCCAGCGTCGAAAGCGCCGCCCAGTTCGACATGTAACCGGAGTTGAACAGCAGCGCAGCTTCCTTGCCGTGCAGATCGGCCAGCTCTTCTTCCAGCAGGCGGTGCACATGCATGGTGCCGGAAATGTTGCGGGTGCCGCCGGCGCCGGCGCCAGAGCGGTCCAGCTCTTCGTGCATGGCGTCGAGCACGTCCGGGTGCTGGCCCATGCCCAGATAATCGTTGGAACACCACACCGTCACGTCCTGCGTGGTGCCATCGGGACGATAGCGCGTGGCGTGCGGATAGTCGCCCCGGCGACGCTGAAGCTCGGCGAAAACACGATAGTTTCCGCGCTCCTTCAGCCCATCGAGGGCAGCCTGGAAATGGGCTTCAAAATCCATTCATCATCTCCCGCCGCAGTTCATTGCACGGCGTTTTGTCGCACCGCAAGCGGATTCTGGTCGGCCTGGGCCGGCAGATTCGCGGTGTCCGTTTGACCCTGTTGGACGCGATTTCGATATTGTTCGGGCATCGCCCAGCGGAACATGGCGGTATCCTGCCATGGCACCACCAGGAAGCCATGTTCGATGAAGGCCAGCGCCACCAGCGCGAAGGCCAGCGCATAACCGGTGGCAATGCCGCCCCGGCTCGAAAGCGCCATGTCTGCCAGCCACGCCGCCAGCACCGCGATGCCGGAGACCGACAGGACGAAGAACCAGCGCGGCGGCGCGATCCGGAAATAGCTTGCCAGATAACGCATGTGATCCGGCATCATTTCGGTGGACAGGTGCGGCACGCCGGCAAAGATGTTGAACTTGGCCGAAAGCCGCATCACGAACAGCAGCAGGAAGGTAAGCGTGGCAGTCTGGTTGGCCTTGCCCCAGGTGGCGGCCATCATCACGGCCAGGCAGGCGAACATCGCCACTTCGTGATAGATCAACGTTGAGGCTGCCAGCTTGAAGCGCCGCCAGCCGCGCGCATCGGGCGGGCAGGGATTGCGGTTTGGCCCGGTGACAAAGCCCATCAGGAACGACAGTTCGTGCCAGCCCCACAGCACCAGTGCGCAGGCAAAGGCGACATAGGCCGCCCACGGGCTGGTTTCCTCGGCAGTGGCGATGATGCCGCCCATGGCAAAGCCCGATGCCACGGTGGCGAGCGTGATGCTCACCGGCCAGGTGTGGCTGGGCAGCTTGTCGAGCCACAGCACGAAGCCGGTGGCGACAAACCACAGCACGGTGGCGAACAGCAAAGGCAGCCAGAAATCGGTCACGGCGCGAACCGTCGCCTTACCAGACCGGCGCCATGCGCACGTTCGGGGTCACCTCCATCTTGTCCACCGGGTGGAAATAGAGGCGCGCGAACGTCAGGCCGGCCTTCAACGACAGGCCGACGCGCTTCAACTTGCCGATCACGCCGCCCTGTGCAGTGGCGGCGTCGATGGCATCGCTGGTTTCCCGCATGGTTTCCAGCAGCGCACGATAGGTTGGCGCATCGGTTTGCAGGCCGATCGGGAACACCTGACGCGTGATGTCGGTGGTGATGCGGAACACCCGGAAGCCGAAGTCCGTCGGGTTGATGCCGAAGGCGTTGTACAGCGCCGGGCGCTTGTGATCGCGCACATACATGGTGGCATAGACCGCGTTCAGGAAGAAGCGGATCCACAGCACGTTGAGGCCCGAAGTGAGCCTGGGATCGGAGCGCATCAGCAGCGCGAACGCTTCACCGTGGCGATACTCGTCGTTGCACCATTCCTGGAACCACTTGAAGATCGGATGAAAGCGCTTCTCGGGGTGCTTCTCGAGGTGGCGGTGGATGGTGATGTAGCGGGCGTAGCCGATCTTTTCCGACAGATAGGTGGCGTAGAAAATGAACTTCGGCCGGAAATAGGTGTATTTCTTGGTCTTGGTCAGGAAGCCCAGATCGATTCCGATGCCGGCGTCCTTCAGGCTGTCGTTGATGAAGCCGGCGTGGCGGCTTTCGTCGCGGGCCATCAGCTTGAACAGCGCCTTGGAATCCGGATTCTTCATCCGCTTGGTGATTTCAGCATAAAGGATGCAGCCGGAAAACTCCGACGTCATCGACGACACCAGGAAATCGATGAACTCCGGCTTCAGTTCCGGATCCATGGCAGCGATCACGCCATCGAATTCCGGCGTGCGCTTGAAATGCTTCTTGTTGGGATCGGCCTGCATCTCGGCAATGAGGCTGTCCCACTCGGCGCGCACGCGAGACACGTCGATGCGGTCCATCGCGGCATAGTCGGTGGTGTAGAAGCGCGGGGACAGCACGGTCTCCTGCCGGGCGATGGCCAGCGCGTCTTCCCTGGTGATTTCGGCGCCCGGCTGAATGGGGGTCACGGCGTTCATCACGGCTTCTCCGAGCTGAAGGTGATTTCGTAGAGTTCGGTCAATTCAAGCTGCGCACGCCACTTGGTCCACAGGCGCTCCCATGGTGTGGCCTTCCACACGGTCACCGGGCGGCGCAGCGTGAGCTTTTCGCCAAAGGGCAGCTGCACGGCGTCGCCATGCACCTTCACCTGGTCGCCCGGGCCCAGCTCGATATCGCCATCCAGTTCGACATGCGCGTGCAGATTGTCGAACGTGTGCTCCACCTCGATGGTGCAGCTGGTGTCGAAGCGGTCGCGAGAGAAGAGGCCCATCAGCCGGCTCCCCCGAAGAAGGGCGCGGTGGTGGCGGCTTCCGGCGCTGCAGCCACGATGGGCTGCTCCGGCGTGCCGGGCCCGCCCGGCTGATAGGGCACCAGCAACTGCGCAAAGGCGGCACGGTTGGTCTGGCCAAAGCTGCCCAGCTCGATGATGCGGCCGGTTTCGCCATCCCTCAACGTCAGGGCACCATCGGCCCACTGGGTCACGGTCACAGCCCCGCTGCGTTCATCCACCTCGTTCAGGCGGCGCTCGCGCATCAGACCCCGCATCACGCCGCGGATGAATCCGGTGTTGCTGCCAGCCGGAAACACGAAGGCCAGCCGATCGGTTGCCACGTCGGTGACCAACAGGGCACCGTCTTCCCGATCTTCAAAGCGAAACTCCCGGGTGGCCACCACGGCCACCTGGCGGCGCTCACGCGATTGCGGCGCGGTTTCCGGTGCGGGCAGCAGGCCGGCGCGAATGCTGCCAACAGTGATGATCGACATGGTGATCAGCGCACCTGCCGCAAACAGGGCCGATTTCGGGAAGCGCTCGTTGGTGAAGCCGCTCATGCTGCGGCGCCTACCATGGCTGGCGCTTCGGCGGCATCCGCAGAAGCCGCAGTGGCGCGTGCCGGATCGGCCTTGGCAAGTGCATCGGCCAGCATCGGCACAAAAGCCTCTGGCACGGCGCGCAGCATCGGTTGCGGCGAACCGAACTTCCATGGGCGCACGTGCGGCCACATCTGCAGATAGGCCAGCGGGAAACGCACGGT
>JALOSK010000216.1 GCA_025458465.1 Sandarakinorhabdus sp.
CGCACGCCGGCGCCCATCAGCGGCACGCGCTCCAGCGGGCCGCCCCGCCCCATCGGCTGGGTGGTCAGGATGGCGCGCCGCCGCACATAGCCGGTGGTGTCGGCGTTGGCGACATTGTCGCCCACGACATTGAGTGCCTTTTGAAAGGCCAGCACGCCGGTGCGGCCCAGCGCCATCAGATCAAGCATCGCCAGCTTCCGTTGCGGTTGCGTGCGCCGTCATCGCCGCGCTTCCCGTGAAAGCAGGCGGGCCAGGCCCAGCGGCGCGGCCCGGGCCAGGATCTGCGCGCGCTGTTCATCAACCAGGTCGCGCACCTGGCCATTGTCGCCCATCAGATCATCGCCCAGTTGCGCGGCGCGGGCGCCTTTCAGCAGCCGTTCGATCAGCAGCGCTTCGAACTGGGTGCCGGCCTTGGCAGCCAGCGCCGCTTCATCGGGCGCGGCGTTCAGCGGCAGGCCGGCGGGGCGCAGCGCGGGCGCCGTTGCTGGCTGCGCCGGCGGCAGGCCGGCGGGGCGGGGGGTGCTGATCTCCATCAGATCACCACCAGTTCGGCACGCAGGGCGCCGGCGGCCTTGAGCGCCTCCAGAATGGCGACAAGATCGCCCGGTGCCGCGCCCAGCGCGTTGACGGCATCGACGATGTCGCCCAGCCGCGCGCCGGGGGCAAACAGGCTCATGCGCGCCGGCGCTTCGGCGGCTTCCACGGTGGATTGCTGGGTGACCACCGTCTGGCCTCGGCCAAAGGCGTTCGGCTGGCTGGCCTGCTGGTTTTCGGTCACCCGCACTGTCAGGTTGCCGTGGGCAACGGCGGCGGCCAGGATGCGCACCTCGCCCGAAATCACCACCGTGCCGGTGCGGGCATTCACGATCACGCGCGCCGGCGGCGCCTGCAGCGTCACGTCAAGTTCTTCCACCCGCGCCGCCAGCGCGATGCGTGCCGCCGGTTCGGGCGGCGAATCGATGCGCACTCGCGTGCCATCTTCGGCCGATGCGCTGATGCCCGTGGCCTTGATTGCATCGGCAACGCTGCGCGCTGCGGAAAAATCCGGTTCGTTCAGGTCAAGGAACAATGGCCCATCCCCCATGAACGGGGAGGCGACGGTGCGTTCAACGATGCCGCCCGCCGGCACCCGGCCAGTGGCCGGCGTGCCCACGACGATGCGGCTGCCATCACGCCCTTCCGCGCCAAAGCCGCCCACGGCCAGCGACCCTTGCGCCAGCGCATACACCTCGCCATCGGCGCCCTGCATCGGCGCCAGCAGCAGCGTGCCGCCGCGCAGCGATTTGGCCTGGCCCAGCGCCGCCACTGTCACATCGATGCGCTGGCCGGGCTTGGCAAACGGCGGCAGTTCGGCGGTGATGATGACGGCCGCGGCGTTGCGCAACTGCGGGTTGATGCCCGGCGGCAGCAGCACGCCAAGCCGGGCGGTGGCCGATTTCAGCGACTGGATGGTGAATTCCAGATTCTGGTCGCCCGTGCCGGTCAGGCCCACAACGATGCCATAGCCGGTCAGCGCGTTGGCGCGCACGCCGGAAAAGCGGGCGATGTCCTTCACCCGTTCGGCGCTGGCCGGTGCGGCCAGCAGCATCAGCAGCAGGGCAAGCGCGCGGATCACAACGGCGACAGCCTGGCAAAGAATCGCGCCAGCCAGCCCTGCTTGCTGTTGTCTGCCACCTGGCCGGTGCCGCCAAAGCGGATGCGGGCATCGGCGATGCGGGTGGATGGCACGCTGTTGTCAAAGCCCACATCCTGCGCGCGCACCAGGCCCTGCAGTTGCAGATGTTCCTCGCCGCGGTTCAGCATCAGCCGTTTTTCGCCGGCCACGCGCAGGATGCCGCCGGGCAGCACTTCGGCCACGGTGACCGTGATCTCGCCAAACAGTTCGTTGTTCTGGCGGGCCTCTCCGCTGCCGCTGAAGCCCTGCGTGCTGCCGCCGCCCAGCGCACCGCTGGGGATGCGGTTGAAAGGAAACACATCGGGCAGGCCGATGCGGTTGTTGCTTTCGCGGTCTGAATTGGCGCTGGCGCTTTTGGAACTGCGCGTGCGTTCCACCAGCCGGATGGTGATCAGATCGCCGACATGGCGCGCGCGCAAGTCGCTGGCCAGCCCCGAATAGCGGCCGGGATCATACAGGCTGCCGGTGGGTGTGGCCGGCGGCACGGGCGCTGCCGGCAGGGTGGGCGGGATCGGCTTGACGCGCGCGGCCAGCGCGGGTGCGGCCGGCAGCCCCAATGCGGCGGCAACGATGCTGGCGGCCAGCAGCGCGACGGCGCTGGCCTGCGCCATCAGGCGCCCGCCATCAGACATTCTGCACCACATAGCGGCTCATCTCGTCGGCCGCGTTGATCACCTTGGCGTTGATTTCATAGGCGCGCTGGGTTTCGATCATGTCGACCAGTTCCTGCACGGTCGACACGTTGGACCCTTCCAGCATGCCCTGGCGCAGCGTGCCCATGCCGGCCTGCCCGGCGATGCCCAGCTGCGCCGGGCCGGAACCGGCGGTTTCGCGGTAGAGATTGTCGCCGATCGGCATCAGCCCGGCCGGATTGAGGAAGCGCGCCAGCTGCAACTGGCCCACTTCCACCGGCGCCGCCTGGCCGGGGATGGTGGCGGTGACAAGGCCATCGGGCGCGATCACCACCTGGGTGGCGCCATCGGGGATGGTCAGCGGCTGGGCCAGGCGCAGGCCGTTGGCCGTGACGATTTCGCCGGTGGCCGAAAGCTTGAAGCCGCCATCGCGGGTGAAACCCTGGGTGCCATCGGCCAGCTGGATGGCGAAAAAGCCATTGCCCTCGATCGCCAGATCCAGCGCATTGTCGGTCTGGATCATGCTGCCTTGCGCATGGATGCGTTCCGTGCCCACCACGCGCACGCCGGTGCCGGTGCCCAGCCCGGTGGCAAATTGCGTATCGGGCCCGCTGGCGGCGCCGGGGCTGCGATCATCCTGATACATCAGCGTGGCAAAGCTGGCGCGGTCGCGCTTGAACCCGGTGGTGGATACGTTGGCCAGATTGTTGGAAATCGTCTTCAACCGCTGGTCGAGCGCATCAAGGCCGGAGCGGGCGATCTGCAGGGCGGTGGTCATGTCGGTTTCCCCTTACTGGTCGTACAGGCCGAGCAGCCGGCCGGAGCGTTCGTCCATTTCCTGCGCCGTTTTCAGCAGCCGGGCGTTGACTTCAAAGCCGCGCTGTTCCTCCACCAGTTCGGCCAGCGCCTGCGCGGCGGTGATGTTGGCGCTTTCCAGCACGCCGCCTTGCACCCGGCCGGCCGGATCGGCGGGCAGGGGGTCTTCGGGCAGGAACAGGCCGTCGCCGGCCTTGTCGCGCGGTGACAGGGTGCGGCCATCCACCAGCTTGATGCGCCCCACCGGCTGCGGGCCGTCGGGGCCGGGCACGCTGATGCTGCCATCATTGGCCACCACCGGCTGGCTGCCCGGCGGCGCCGAAAGCGGCCCACCGCCGGCGCCGATCACCACCCGGCCTTCGCCATTGACGATAAGGCCGGCCGCCGACACCTGCAGATCGCCGCGCCGCGTGTAGGCTTCACGGATTTCGCCATTCACCACCGGGCCCTGCACGGCCATCCAGCTGTTGGCTGCCATGGCAATATCAAGCCCGCGCCCCGTGGCCTGCACCTGGCCGGGCGCGGCCGGGGTTGAAAGGCTGGGCGCGCCAACCTGGGCGCGCGCCTCCCACACGCCGTCGGCGCTGCGCCGGGCATCGAGATAGCGGCCTTCCTGGGTGACAATCTCGCGCCGGAAGCCGGGCACCTGGGCGTTGGCCAGATTGTTGGCTGTCACCAGCTGTTCGCGCGCCCGCGCCGAAAGCGCGGTGAGCGCGGTGTAGATCAGCCTGTCCATCGCCCGCCCTTTCCGCCGTCATCAGCTGCGCAGGTTGATGATGGTCTGCATCAGCTGGTTGTCGGTTTCGATGGCCTTGGCCGATGCCTGGAAGTTGCGCTGCGCCGTGATCAGGTTCACCAGTTCGGTGGTCAGATCCACGTTCGACCGTTCCAGATTGCCCGAAAGGATGGTGCCGGTGCCACCGCGGCCCGCTTCGGTCATCATCGGTTCGCCCGATTGCGGCGTGACGACATAGCTGGCGTCGCCCGTCTGCTTCAGCCCCTGCGGGTTGGAAAAATTGGCCACGGC
>JALOSK010000217.1 GCA_025458465.1 Sandarakinorhabdus sp.
TCCTTCACGCTGGTACGGGCAAAGGCCGGAAAGGCCTTCTTGGCGGCGGCCACGGCGCGATCGACATCGGCGGCGCTGCCCAGGTTGATGCGGCCGGCAACCTCTTCGGTGGCCGGGTTGATCACATCGAGCGGGTTCGGCGTCGCCGGGTCAACCCATTGGCCATCGATGTAGAATTTCGTGTAATCGCGCATGGTGCATCCTCCCCAGGAGCTGAGTGACAAATGTTGTAGCACGCCGACACGCCGATTCGGCGCTTGGGCTTTTTGAGGGGGCGCTTTTTGACGAGGGTCAGCCCGGCGGCATCAGCGCCGCTACCGCCGCCGCCATCGTCTCCACGCCGGTGGCGATGGTGGGCGCCGGATCGGGCGCCCAGCCGGCGTTGTGCAGGCTGGGGATTGCGGGGCCGCCCTTCTGGGCTGCGTCCCACTTGTTCTGCGGCACACCGCCCAGCCACCAGATCACCGATGGGATGCCGGCTTCGGTGCCGAACAGGTTGAAATCTTCCGACGCCATCGATGGATCAAGCTCCACCACGCGCTGCTTGCCCAGCTTCGCCTCGAACGCCGCCTTCAGCTTTGCGGCGGTGGGCGTGTCGTTCAGGGTTGGGGGTGCGCCGGGCCCCAGCTTGAAGGTGGGCATCAGCGCATCGGAGATGCCGGCGGCAATCGCCTCGCCCTTGGCAACGCGCTGGATGCCGTCCAGCAGCCGCTGCTGCTGCGCGGCATCGTAACTGCGGATGGTGAGTTGCAGCTTCACGTCATCGGGAATGATGTTGTGCTTGGTGCCGCCGTGGATGCTGCCCACGGTCACCACCGCCGGCTGGAAGGGATCATTCTCGCGGCTCACCAGCGTTTGCAGCGCCGTCACGATGCGGCTGGCCAGCACCACCGGGTCCTTCGTGGTGGATGGATAGGCGCCGTGGCCGCCGATGCCCTTCACATGCACGTCCATGAAGCTGGCGGTCGAGAGCGCGCGATACTGCGGCACGCTCACCGTGCCGGCGGGGATGCGGCTGTCATCATGCAGGGCGATCGCGACATCGGGCTTGGGAAAGCGCGTGAACAGGCCATCATCGATCATGGCACGGGCGCCGCCGGAAATCTCCTCCGCCGGCTGCGCCACCATCACCGCCGTGCCCTTCCACGCGCCCTTGTTGGCGGCCAGCCAGCGCGCCGTGCCCACCCACACCGCCATGTGGATATCGTGGCCGCAGGCGTGCATCACCGGCGTGTCTTCACCGCCATCATAATGGCCCTTGTCGGTGCTGGCATAGGCAAGGCCAGTGGCTTCCAGCACCGGCAGCCCGTCCATGTCGGCACGGATCAGCACGGTGGGGCCGGCGCCGTTCTTCAGCACCGCAACCACGCCGGTGCGGCCCACCTTTTCCGTCACGGCAAAGCCGGCGGCGCGCGCCTCGGCGGCGAGGATGCCGGCCGATCGGACTTCCTGGAAGCCCAGTTCGGGATGGGCGTGCAGATCCTTGTAGAGCGTGACGAGATCAACCGGCGCCGCGTTTGCAGGCAGCAATGGTGCCGCCGTGGCGACAAGCGCGGCCGTCACAGCCCCGAAAATCCGTCCCATATCAGTTTCGCTCCAACCAGGATCATCAATGCGTGCATGATGGCATAGAAACGCGGGCCATCAACCCGGCGCACCAGCACCGTGCCGGCCCAGGTGGACAGGATCGCCGCCGGCATCAGCGCGGCGGCAGCCCACAGATTGGCCGGCGTGAAGGTGCCCAGCGCCCAATAGGCCGGCACCTTCAGCCAGTTGATAGCTGCGAAGAACACGCTGCTGGTGCCCAGAAACATGTCGCGCGGCAGCTTCATCGGCAGCACGTGCATCTGGAACGGTGGCCCGCCGGCATGGGCGATCTGGCTGGTGAAGCCGGCCGCCGCGCCCATCGCCACGCCCGCTGCCGTGCCACCGGGTCGACCGGGCACGCCGCGATGCTCCGCCCGGATACGCTGGATGCCGAAGCCCATGGCAATCGCGCCCACGGCCAGTTCCACCGCCGCCACCGGCACGAACCGCGCCAGCGCCCAGCCGGCAAAGATGCCCAGACAGGCGCCCGGCACCATGCGTTTGAGCACATCATCATCGCGGTTGGCGCCGAACGCCTTCACCGAAAACACGTCCTGCACCAGCAGGATCGGCAGCAGGATGGCGGCGGCGGTCACCGGGCTCATGCCCAGCGCCATGATCGGCACGCCCAGCACGCCCAGCCCGGCAAAACCACCCTTGGCGATGCCCAGGATGGTGACGCCCAGCAACGCGGCCAGCCAGAACCACGCATCATGGGCCGCCAGCAGGGCAAGCGGATCAGGCAGGGACAATCTCGATCAGGGTGAGCCGCGCGGTCCAGCGCGGCCACGGCAACGCGATGCGCCATCGTGCGGGCGCCACCTGTTCCAGCACGCCCAGTTGGTCGCGATCACGATCCTCGCCATAGACGTGGCGGCCCGGTTCATCGGCCAGCCGCACGCTGCCCAGATAGATGAGGCGATCGATATCGGGATAGAGCGCGCCCAGTTGCTGCCCTTCGGCGATCGGCGCATCGAAGCGCAGCAACAGGCCATCGGCCGCCAGCGTGCAGGGCCGTTGCGCCGTCACCTGCACCGCCGGCACCGTTTGCGGTTGGCCCTGCCGCCAGCCCAGGTGAATCACGCGGCACCGATAGGCGCCTGCAACCGGCAGCTTCGGGTTGGCCAGCGCCGGCCCGGCCAGCGCGCCCAGCGCCGCCAGATCGGCCGCGGACCCGGCGGCTGCCACGTCGGCGCGGGCCTGCTGCCACGCATCCGACAGGCGCGACAGGCGCCCGCGATCAGCATCGGTGATCACCGCCTGCCACACATCGGCCCGGCGCACGACAGCATAACGGCGCAGATCATCGCCCTTGCTGCACGCCCCCAGCAGCGTGGCCGCCAGCAGCAGCGGGGCCACCAGCAGCGGGGCAACACGCATCATTCGCCCAGCATGCCGCGCACGAAATTGGCGAGGCCCAATTGCCGTTTGCGGCGCAGACGCTCGGCCTTCAGGATGGCGCGGATCTCGTTCAGGCAGGTCTCGGCATCGTCGTTGACCAGCACATAATCATATTCGCCCCAGTGGCGGATCTCGTCACAGGCGCGGGCCATGCGATCGGCGATCACTTCGGGGTGATCGGTGTTGCGGCCGATCAGCCGGCGTTCCAGTTCCGCCAGGTGCGGCGGCAGGATGAACACCCGCACCAGATCGGATGCCGCATCCGTCTGCTGCAATTGCTGGGTGCCCTGCCAGTCGATGTCGAACAATACGTCGCGCCCGGCGGCCAGCGAATCCTCCACCGGGCGGCGCGGCGTGCCATAACGGTTGCCGAACACGGTCGCCCATTCCAGCAGGGCATTGCCCTCGATCATGGTCTGGAACTGGTCGGGCGAAACGAAATAATAATCGACGCCGTCCACCTCGCCCGGACGCGGCGGGCGGGTGGTGGCCGAAACGCTCATCGTGATGTCGCCATCCTCGGCCAGCAGCGCGCGCGACAGCGTTGTCTTGCCGGCGCCCGATGGCGACGACAGCACGAACATCAGGCCGCGCCGCTCTGGGCCGCGGGCGGGCACATCCGGACGGGAAAAGCGCGTCACTTGCGGCGGAACCTGTCCAGCGTGACGACATTGCTGCCATCATCATCGCCGCCATCATCCGGCTTTGGCGGCTCTGGCGAATCCGGGCCGGCCGGCGGTTCGGATGGCCCCTCGCCATCCTTGGGCGGGAACTGCAGCGCGAAATTCACCGCCGGATCAACGAAGCCCACCACTGCATCATAAGGAATGGTCAGCAGCGAGGGCATCTGGTTGAACGACAGGCCGATGGAAAACTGTTCCGGCCCCACTTCCAGATCCCAATAGCGGTGCTGGATGACGATGGTCATCTCGTCCGGATAGCGTTCCAGCAAGTGCTGCGGGATCACCACGCCGGGCGCGCGGGTGCGAAAGGCGATGTAGAAGTGATGGCCGCCGGGCAGCCCGCCTTCCTCCTGGATGCGCTTCAGCACGCGGGTGACAACCCCGCGCAGCGCATCCTGCACGATCTCGTCGTACGGAATCAGGCTGTCGGGCGTGGTGTCGTTCACAGGTCTGCCCCGGATTAAGGTTCGCGCAACGTTGCCTTTGGGTCGGGGGGCCGTGTTCGGCGAAATCGGTGAGGGGGTTCTGTTGCCCGGCCCCCCTCCGGCCGCTGGAGTCCACTTCTGTTGCCCGGTGTGGCCCGAACCGCGCTTTCGGCCAGTTTAACCTTGGTCGGTGAAGACCTCAGTTACGCTGCGATCGCGAATGCCTCGTTGTCGTTGGCATTTGTGGGTT
>JALOSK010000015.1 GCA_025458465.1 Sandarakinorhabdus sp.
GGCACCCTGGTGCGCGTCAATGGCCTGTTCGCCCGCGTGCCGGCGCGCGCCAAGTTCCTGAAGTCACCGCGATCCGAGCTGGCCGCCTGCCTTGATCACTTGCGGCGGCTGGCGATGGCACGGCCCGATGTGGGCTTTCGCCTGGTGCATGATGGCCGCACGCTGCTGAACCTGCCGCCAGAGGCCGATGCCGGCCCGACGGCCAGTCTCAACCGGCTGGCCGCGATCATCGGCACGGATTTTGCTGCCAATGCCGTGCCGGTCGATCTGGCGCGCGAGGGGCTGGTGCTGGGCGGGCTGGCCGGCATCCCCACCTACAATCGCGGCGTGGCCGATCATCAATATTTGTTCGTCAATCACCGCCCGGTGAAGGACCGGATGCTGGTGGGCGCGCTGCGCGGAGCCTATCAGGATCTGCTGGCGCGGGATCGCCACCCGGTGGCGGCGCTGTTCCTTGATGTGCCGGCCGATTTTGTCGATGTGAACGTGCATCCGGCCAAGACGGAGGTGCGCTTTCGCGATGCCGGGATGGTGCGCGGCCTGATCGTGTCGGGTCTCAGGCGCGCGCTGGACGCCGCCGGCCATCGCGCCAGCACGCAGGTGGCCGGCGCCGCCCTGGCTGCCTTCCGGCCGGAACCGATGGCAGCGGCGCCAGCACCGGCCTTTGGCGTGGCCGAGACGCAGTCCCTGTTCCGGGAATTGCCACCGGCGTTCCCGCCGAGTTTTCCGGCAGCGCCCCTGGCCGGCACGCCAGCAGCGGCATCTGCACCATTGTCTGCACCAACGGCATCGCCCGCACCGGAACAATTTCCGCTGGGCGCCGCGCGCGGGCAGGTGGCTGCAACCTATATCGTTGCCGAAACGGCCGACGCGCTGATCCTGGTGGACCAGCACGCCGCCCACGAACGCCTGACGCTGGAACGCATGAACCGCGCCCTGGCCGGCGGCGCCGTGCCGGCGCAGGCGCTGTTGGTGCCCGAAGTGGTCGAACTCGATGAACTGGCCGCCGGACGCATCGCCGCCCGCGCCGACGAACTGGCCGAACTGGGGCTGGAAGTGGAAGCCTTCGGGCCCGGCGCCATTGCCGTGCGCGCCACGCCGGCGCTGCTCGGCGCCTGTGATGTGAAGGGGCTGATTGTCGATCTGGCCGATGATCTGGCGGCGTTCGGGGCGGCCCTGTCGTTGAAGGAACGGCTGGATGCGGTGGCCGCCACCATGGCCTGCCACGGCAGCGTGCGCGCCGGGCGGCAGCTTTCGATTGCCGAAATGAACGCCCTGCTGCGCGAGATGGAGGCCACCCCGCACAGTGGCCAGTGCAACCACGGCCGGCCGACCTGGGTGAAGCTGGCCAAGACCGATATCGAGAAATTGTTCGGCCGGCGCTGAGCGCGAGAAAATGTCATTGGCGCTATTGCGAGCCACTTGCATTTTCAGGCGAGCAGGCTGATAACGTCTCGCAACAACGCCAGTCGAATCGGGAATTGCCGTGTACGTCTGTGTCTGCAACGCGCTGAGGGAACGGGATGTGAAGGCGGCGGCCCGCGCGGCCGGCAAGGCCTGTCCCCGTGCGGCCTATGCCCAGCTTGGCGCCAAGGTGAAGTGCGGCCAGTGCCTGCCGTTCGCCCGCGAAGTGGTGAGCGATCCGTCCACCTTTGCCTGAAGCAAAGTTTGCGCTGCTGCGACTGCAAGTGCGTCGCACCCACAAGTATCAGAAAAATAACGACTTTTCTTGACCTGCGTCCAAGTTGATGGCATCTGGCCTCTCAACAAGGAGACAGGACATGAAGGGTGACGCCAAGGTCATCGATTATCTGAACGCCGTGCTCAAGGGCGAGCTGACGGCGGTCAATCAATATTGGCTGCATTATCGGCTGCTCGACAATCTCGGCATCCACAAGCTGGCCGAATATGAACGGCACGAATCCATCGACGAGATGAAGCATGCCGACAAGCTGATGGAGCGCATCTTCTTCCTCGAAGGCTTTCCCGGAATGCAGGCGCTCAACCGCCTGCGCATCGGCGAGACGGTGGAAGAGGTGCTGAAGGCCGATCTGGAACTGGAGTTCGAGGCAGTGGCCCTGCTGAAGGACGCCATCCAGCATTGCGAGTCCGTGCGCGATTACGGCAGCCGCGACCTGTTCGAGGAAATCCTGGTGGCCGAGGAAGAGCATATCGACTTCATCGAGACGCAAGTGACGATGATCGAGCAGATGGGCATCGGCAATTATATCCAGCTGCAGTCCAAGCCGGCCGGCGAATAAGCAGGCTGCCTGAACCAAAAAAGGGCCGCCGTGGCATTCCACGGCGGCCCTTTTCTGTTGGCGCAGTGCTTCGGATCAGCCGCGGGTGGAGGCGTAGAGGCTCCACAGGTTGGCGATGTCCTTCATGCCGCTCTTGTCGTCCACGGCCTTGAAGGTGGCCTGGGCAGCGGCCTTCTGGCCCGCCTTGGTTTGCGCGATGCCCTTGAACACGCGGGCATAATCGGCGCTGGCCGGGTTGCCGGCAATCGCCTTGTCATACGCGGCGATGGCCTTGCCATATTCGTTCAGGCCCAGCCAGGCGTTGCCGCCCTTGAAGGCGGTTGCCGGTGCGGCCGAAAGCTTGGTGGCTTCCGGGCCTTCCTTGGCAACCGCACGCGCGGCGGCAGCGGACAGTTTCTGATCCATCGGGTCGCTTGTCACGCCCGACTTGTCGAGCGCGGTCTTGGCCACGGCGGCCTGGCCGTTGATCAGCGCCAGCTTGGCGAAATCGTGGAAATCTTCCTTGCGGCTCATCGTGCCGGTGGTGTCCATCAGGTGATAGAGCGCCAGCTTGGCTTCGGAGCGCATGTTCTGGCCCTGCAGATCGACCAGCAGCGTCTTCCAGCGGTTCGGCGACGGATCGACCTTGATCAGGCGGGTGGTGGTGGCGAGATAACCGGCCTTGTCACCCGACTTGAACTGGGCGCCGGCCAGGTTTTCCAGATAGATCGCCTTGGGACCATTGGCCTTGATCAGGCTGTTGTAGGCGGCCACCGCTTCCTTGTGGCGGCCCTGGCGGGTGAGCGACTGCGCGATCAGGATCTGGCTGGCTTCGCCGGGGCACTTGCGCGCGATGGAGACCGCCTTGTCGAGCTGACCGGCGCGATAATAGAGCGGGCCAAGCTGGCCGCAGGGCGCTCCCACCTGTTCAAGCGCCGCGGCGGCATCGGCGTAACGGCCAACGGCGGTGAAGGCGTAACCGGCCATCTGGGCGGTCTTCTGCCGTTCCTCATCCGTCTTGGAGGCGGCGCGGGCCTGCCCGATGGCGGCCTGCACGCCGGCAGCATTGCGCGACTTGGCAGCGGCCGACGCAGCGTTCAGCGCCTTGCCGACGGCCGGCGAGACGGCGGCGGTGGCCGGAGCGGCCACGGCCAGAGCCGCAGCAGCAATCATCAGGCGAGCATTCAACGAAATCGTGCGCGACATGGGGTTTCCTTGGCTGTTCCTGTCCCGAACCCGGAAGGCGACGACAGGATGCAAGGCAATTTTGCCTCGAATCCCCCCATGCTCCCTCCCTGAGCAGGGAGCAGCACTTAAAGAAATGTTGCGCGCGTGCAACGGGGCAAATGGCCCCATTGGCGCCGCACGGTTGCGCGGGCGCGGTGAAGCGCCTATCGGGCCGGCCAGCCGTGCCTGCCGGCGCCAGCCGCCGCGCACGCACCATGCACATGGGGAGACGAACCATTCGCGCCTTCATCTTTCCGGGCCAGGGCAGCCAGTCGGTCGGCATGGGCAAGGGCCTTGCCGATGCCAGCCCGCACGCCCGCGCCGTGTTCGAAGAGGTGGACGAGGCCCTGGGCCAGCACCTGTCCCGCCTGATGTGGGAGGGGCCGGAAGACGAGCTCACCCTGACGGCCAATGCCCAGCCGGCAATCATGGCGGTGGGCATCGCGGTATTGCGCGTGCTGGAGGCTGAAGCCGGCATCCGCCTTGCCGACAAGGCCGCCTTTGTCGCCGGCCACAGCCTTGGCGAATATACCGCCCTGTGCGCCGCTGGCAGCCTGGGTCTGGCCGATACCGCCCGCCTGCTGCGGCTGCGCGGGGAGGCCATGCAGGCCGCAGTGCCGCCGGGCGTTGGCGCCATGGCGGCGCTGCTTGGTCTGGATTTCGAAACGGTGACGGCGATTGCCGCCGAAGCCGCGCAGGGTCAGGTGTGCGCGGCGGCCAACGACAATGCCAATGGCCAGGTGGTCGTGTCCGGCCATGTCGAGGCCGTTGCCCGTGCGATGAACCTCGCCAAGGCCAGGGGCGCCCGCCATTCGGTGCTGTTGCCGGTGTCGGCGCCCTTCCATTGCCCGCTGATGCAGCCGGCTGCCGAGGCGATGGCAGCCGCGTTGGCGGATGCGCCGCTGCATGCGCCCACGGTGGCGCTGATCGCCAACGTGACGGCGGCACCGGTGACCGATCCGGCCGATATCCGCCGCCTGCTGGTGGAACAGGTGTGCGGCACGGTGCGCTGGCGGGAATCGGTGCTGAAGATGGCCGAACTGGGCGTCACCGGCTTTGTCGAGCTGGGCGGCAAGGTGCTGGGCCCGATGATCCGCCGGATCACGCCCGACGTGCCGACCATCACGGCGACCGAAATGTCTGGCGTTGAAGCCATCGCGAAGGAGATCTGAAGCCATGTTCGATCTGACCGGCATGACCGCGCTGGTGACCGGCGCTTCCGGCGGCATCGGCAGCGCCATCGCCAAGGCGCTGGCGGCGCGGGGCGCGCGCGTCGCCCTTTCGGGCACCCGCGCCGATGCGCTGGCCGCCGTGGCCGCCGATTGTGGCCCCGACGCCGTGATCCTGCCCTGCAATCTTTCGGATGCCGCCGCTGTTGATGCGCTGGTGCCGCAGGCCGTTGAGGCGCTGGGCGGCCGGCTGGACATATTGGTGTCCAACGCCGGCATCACCCGCGACAACCTCGCCATGCGCATGAAGGACGAGGAGTGGGAGCAGGTCATCAAGGTGAACCTGGAAGCCACTTTCCGCCTGTATCGCGCTGCGGCCAAGCCGATGATGAAGCAACGCTTTGGCCGCCTGATCGCGATCACCAGCGTGGTGGGCGCCACCGGCAACCCGGGCCAGGCCAATTATGCGGCATCGAAAGCCGGCCTGATCGGCATGTCGAAGGCGCTGGCGCAGGAGCTGGCCTCGCGCAGCATCACGGTCAACTGCGTGGCGCCGGGCTTCATCGTCTCGGCGATGACCGATGCGCTGCCCGATGCCCAGAAAGAAGCGCTGACCGGCCGCATCCCGGCCGGCCGGCTGGGCGCGGGCGAGGATATTGCGGCGGGCGTGGTGTATCTGGCGTCCAGGGAGGCTTCGTACGTCACGGGGCAGACGCTGCACATCAATGGCGGGATGTACTTGAACTGAGGTGCAGGCTGGCCGCGGCGAAGCCGCGTCCTGACGTCGAATCGGTTCGGCGCGCCAGAGCGCGCGCCGCCCGCCCGGCCGAGCTTGCGCCTGTCGGCGCGCGACACGCGCGCTCGCGGCGCATCGCTCTTGCCACAATTTCGCCACCACGCTATCGCGCCCAAGAACACCGAACCAACCTCCCGGCGCACGCACGCGCCGCAACCCAAGGGGAACGAGAATGAGCGATGTTGCCGAGCGCGTGAAGAAGATCGTGGTCGAGCATCTGGGCGTCGAAGCCGAGAAGGTTGTCGAAGGCGCCAGCTTCATCGACGATCTGGGCGCCGACAGCCTCGACACCGTCGAGCTGGTGATGGCTTTCGAGGAAGAATTCGGCGTGGAAATCCCCGACGATGCCGCCGAGAAGATCCTGACTGTGGCCGACGCCATCGGCTTCATCGCCGCGAACAGCAAGGGCTGATCGCCCGGTGCCCTGCCGCATGGCAGTGGTCGACCAAGAAAACGGCCTTTCGTCAATTCTGGCGGAAGGCCGTTTTGCAGAGCGCTCTTTTCACGAGCTTTCCGCACAGTCCATTTTGCACTGGGCCCGCAAGCAGGCTAGAACAGCGCCCAGGTGGAAATGAACAGGATCCCGGCGGGGCAGGCCGGGTCGCAATTCCGGCCCGGCAGGCCCGGGCCTGGCAAGAAGGAATGATATGCCGATGCGCCGTGTCGTGGTCACTGGTCTGGGGCTGGTCACCCCCCTGGGCAGCAGCGTCGAGACCGTCTGGGCCAACATCCTCGCCTCGCAGTCCGGGGCTGGTCCGATCACCCGCTTCGATGCCTCCAACCAGGTCTGCCGCATCGCCTGCGAAGTGAAGGCCGGCGATGGCACCGGCATGACCTTCGATGCCAACAAGCGCGTCGATTACAAGGTGCAGCGCCAGGTCGATCCGTTCATCGTCTATGGCATCGATGCCGCCGGCCAGGCACTTGAAGATGCCGGCCTCACCGACATGAGCGAGGAAGAGCGCTTCCGCGCCGGCTGCTCGATCGGTTCGGGCATCGGCGGCCTGCCGGGCATCGAATCGGAATCGATCGTGCTGCACGAAAAGGGCCCGCGCCGCGTGTCGCCGCACTTCGTGCATGGCCGGCTGATCAACCTGATTTCGGGTCAGGTCTCGATCAAATACGGCCTGATGGGCCCCAATCACGCGGTGGTCACCGCCTGCTCCACCGGTGCGCATGCCATCGGCGATGCCGCCCGCATGATTTCGTTGGGCGATGCCGATGTGATGCTGGCCGGTGGTTCGGAAAGCGCGCTGTGCCCGCTGGGCATCGCCGGCTTTGCCCAGGCCCGCGCGCTTTCGACCGCCTTCAACGATGAACCCACCCGCGCCAGCCGCCCTTACGACAAGGATCGCGATGGCTTCGTGATGGGCGAAGGCGCTGGCGTGGTGGTGCTGGAGGAATATGAGCACGCCAAGGCGCGCGGCGCGAAAATCTATGGCGAGGTGATCGGCTATGGCCTGTCGGGCGATGCCTATCACGTCACGGCACCGCATCCGGAAGGGTCGGGTGCCTTCCGCTCCATGGAGATGGCGTTGAAGCGCGCCGGCCTGAACCCCGCCGACATTGATTACATCAACGCCCATGGCACCTCCACGCCGATGGGGGATGAACTGGAACTGGGCGCGGTGAAGCGGCTGTTCGGTTCGGCCATCGACAATGTTTCGATGTCGTCCACCAAATCGGCGATCGGCCATCTGCTGGGCGGTGCCGGTGCGGTGGAGGCCATCTTCTGCCTGCTTGCCCTGCGCGATCAGGTGGCGCCGCCGACGCTCAACCTCGACAACCCGTCGGAGGCCTGCATCGGCGTCGATCTGGTGCCGCACGTGGCCAAGCAGCGCCGAATTCGCGCCGTGCTGAACAACAGCTTCGGCTTTGGTGGCACCAACGCCACGCTGGTGATGCGCAGCGTCTGACATGGGGAGGGGCGCCACCCGCGCGCTGCTGGTTGTCGCCGCCCTTCTGGTGCTGGTCGGCCCGCCGCTGGCGGTCGCGCCCTGGTTTGGCTGGGGCGCGGCGCCGGGCAAGGAACAGGATTTCGTCGTCAACAAGGGCGACAGCCTGGCCAAGGTGGCCAGCCGCCTGCAGGCGCAGCGGCTCGTGCGTTCGGGCGGGCAATTCCGCCTGCTGGCGCGTCTGCTGGGCGATGATCGTCCGGTGCAGGCCGGGCGCTATCGCCTGGCACCCGGCCAGCCGTGGGGCGAGATGCTGCAAACCCTGCAGGATGGCCGGGTGGAGCGCCACAGCGTCACCATCCCCGAAGGCTGGCCGTCGATCATGGTGGCCGAACGCCTGCGCGCCATTCCCGATCTGACCGGCGACATCGACGTGCCGGCCGAAGGCAGCCTGCTGCCCGATACCTATGCGTATGAACCCGGCGAACCGCGCGCCGCCGTGCTGAAGCGGATGCAGGGTGCGATGGACAAGGCACTGGCCGATCTGTGGCCGAAACGCACCGCCCGCACCGTGGTGAAAACGCCGGCCGAAGCCGTCACGCTGGCCAGCATCGTGGAAAAGGAAACCGGCAAGGCCAGCGAGCGCCGCACCATCGCCGGCGTCTATTCCAACCGGTTGCGGATCGGCATGAAGCTGGATGCCGATCCCACCGTGATCTATCCCATCACGCAGGGCAAGCCGCTGGGCCGGCGCATTCGCCGTTCCGAATTGCAGCGCGACACCGGCTGGAACACCTATGTGAAGCCGGGCCTGCCAAAGGGGCCCATCGCCAATCCGGGGCGGGACAGCCTGAAGGCCGTGCTGGATCCGGGCGAGACCGATGCGCTGTTCTTCGTGGCCGATGGCAGCGGCGGGCACGTGTTTGCCGCCACCCTGGCCGAACACAACCGCAACCGCGAACGCTGGTATGCCATCCGCCGGCAACGGGGGGAGATGTGAGCCGCAAGCCCACACCGCGCAGGCCAGCGCGTTCGGGCAAGCGTGCTTCCGCGCGGCGCTGGCTGGCGCGGCTGGCGGCGCTGCCGCTGCTCGGCTGGGCGCTTGGCTTCGTGTGGTTCACCCTCACGCTGCCCGGCCCGGCGCCGCTGACGGCAAGAACCGATGGCGTGGTGGTGTTGACCGGTGGGGCCGGGCGTTTCCTGCGCGGGTTGGCGAGCGTGGAGGCGGGCGCGGCCCGGCGTCTGCTGGTCTCGGGCGTCGATCGCAACACCAGCCGCAAGCAGTTGGCCGCCGCCTATGACATTCCGGTGCGCCGGCTGAACACCACCGATCTGGGCTATGCCGCGATCGACACACGATCCAATGCCGAGGAAACGGCGGCCTGGGTGCGGCGCCACCGGTTCACGTCGATCCGGCTGGTGACCAGTGCCGGCCACATGCGCCGCGCGCGGCTGGAACTGGCGCGCGTGCTGCCGGATGGCATCACGGTGCTGCCCGATGCGGTGCCATCGGAACCCAAGGCGCCGGGCCTGGCCTTCGAATACACGAAATGGTTGGCGCGCCGGGCCGCGTTGCTGGCCGGGGCAGCCTGATGGCCGCGGGCATGATGAAGGCCGGCGTGCGCGCCCAGCCGCATCGTTCTGCACTGGCCACGCTGGTGGCACTGGTGCGCACCGTCCTGTTCCAGATCGCCTTTCTGGGCGGATCGCTGCTGCTGGTGCCGCTGGCGCTGATCCTTGGGCTGGTGGCACCGAAGGGCGGCGGCTTCCTGCTGTTCATCGGGCCCAAACTGTGGGCCGGCTGGTTCCGGCTGACCAGCCGCGCCATCACCGGCATCCGCATCGAGATCGAAGGCGATATCCCGCCCGGGCCGCACCTGTTCGCGCTGAAGCATGAAAGCGCGCTGGAAGCGATCCTGACGCTCTGGTGGTTCGAAAAGCCGGCGGTGGTGATGAAGCAGGAATTGCGCAGGATCCCGATCTGGGGCCTGGCGTCGGCGCGGCATGGCTCCATATTCGTTGATCGGTCGGGCAGCGCCGGCATGCTGCGCGAGATGATGCGGCAAGCCCAGGCGGCGGCTGCCAGCGGCCGACCGGTGGTGATCTTCCCCGAAGGCACCCGGGTGGAGGTGGGCGAGACACCGGCCCTCGCCGCCGGCTTTGCCGGGCTCTACAAGATGCTGAAGCTGCCGGTGGTTCCGGTCGCGCTGGACAGCGGCAGCGTCTGGCCGAAAAGCTTCATCAAATATCCCGGCACGGTGCATCTGAAGGTGGCGCCGCCCATTCCGCCCGGCCTGCCGCGCGCAGAGGTGGAAGACCGCGTGCACGCCGCCATCAACGCCCTGCAGGCGGCGCCGTCAGGCGCGGGCGCATGATCGGCAAGCGGCGCTGGCCGCTGCTGCTGGCCCTGCTGCCGTTGCTGCTGGGGCTGGGCGTCTATTGGCAATTGTGGCGCGGTTGGGCTGATGGCTTTGAAGCCACGTTGGCGCGCTGGTTCCCCGGCGAGCGCCCGGTGGCCACCGGCTTTCCCTACCGGCTGGAAGCGGAACTGGCTGATGTCGCCCTTGCACACGATGGCGGCGTGGGGCTGGGCCTGAAGGTGGACCGCCTGCGGCTCAACCGCGGGCCGTGGCGGCCGGAATTGACGGTCTTTCAGGGGCAGGGGATTGCCCTTGCGGCGCGGTTTGGCGCCCTGACGCCGCGGCTTGCCGCGGCGGTTGGCACGGCCAGCCTGAAGCTGGACGGTGATCGCCTGGCCCGGCTGTCGATCGCGCTGCCGGCAGCGCGTGGCAATTTCGGGCTTGGCCCCGATGTGGTGGCCGAACGGATCGAGCTTCATGCCCGCGAACGCATCGGGCCGAAGCAAGGCAACGCCGTGCTGCCGCCGCGCGGCCAGCTGGTGCTGAATGCCACCGGGCTGCGGCTGGGGCAGGGCGCAGCGATCAGCCTTGCCGGGGATGCCACCGTCCGCGGCCCGCGCCGGCTGGACGATCTGGGCCGTTGGCAGGCCGGTGGCGGCAGCATCGATCTGACGCTGGCCGGCAGCGATGCCACCGGCGAACTCTTTGCGCTGGAAGCCACCGTCGTGCCTGTGCAGGACGGGCCAAGGCTGGCGGGCACCATCAGCACGGTCTGCCCGCTGGCGGTGCAGGCCGCTCTGAACGGAACCGATGCACCGCGCGAGCTGCGCCTGCGGGCACCGGTGCGGCTGGCCATCGAAACGGCGCTGCCGGCTGGCGGGCCTGCCGCGCTGTCTGGCCTGCCGGCCGATCTGGCTGTCCGCGCCCGGCGGGCGCAATTGCCGGCCTGCCCCAGGCTTGCTTGAAGCGCGCCTCGCGCAAATCATCCACATAAACGAATATTTAAGCATGTTTGGCCCATAACGGATGTATCTCGTCGGGGGATTCGAACATGCGCTTCACCGTTCTTGCCGGTTTGCTGGCGGCCACTCTTGCAGCGCCTGCTGCCGCCGTCACCAGCTTTGATTTCCGTTTCGACAACACGCCGGACAGCACGGTGATCGCGCCGATTGTCGGCACCGGCAATTTCACCACGCCGGACACGCTGGGCTTCGGCGATTTCGCCCTGTCCAGCCTGAGCAGTTTCACCTTCAGCTTCACCTTTGGCAGCGTGACGTTCGACGAAGGCGATATCACCACACCGCTGGCCAATGTGATCCTGCGGATCAGCCAGAACGGGCCGATGACACTGCTGAACTTCGGCGGCACGGGTGGTGGCCCGCAGGGCGGCTCTTTCGACCTGTCGAACGGCTCGAATGTCCTGTCGTTCCAACCGAACTTCGGCGTGCTCTATTTCATGGACAGCAATTTCGGCACGTTCATGGCTGAACCTGCAACGGTTGCCGTTGTGCCGGAACCGGCAAGCTGGGCGATGCTGATTGCCGGCTTCGGGCTGGTGGGCGCGGTGGCCCGCCGCCGCCGCGCTGCGGTGGCCTGATCGCGCCAGGATGGCAGCAAGGAAAAAGGCCGCTGGCACCCGCCAGCGGCCGTTCTGCTGTTCCGGCGATGCGATTCAGCGGGCGATGCCGATGGCCACCTCGCTCACCCAGCCCTTGGTGCCAAGCTCGTCGGTGACTTCCCAGAAGCCGCCCTGCTTGTTGCCAGTGGGATAGAGCATGGCGCCGCCATCCAGTGGCTTGATCACCTTGGCATTCAGCGCAGGCCCCGCGAACATGCGCCCCGGGTTCTTCATCACCACGGCGCGTTCGGCCTGCGGTCCACCGGCGGCCGCTTCCAGCCCACCCAGATCGCTCACCAGCTTGTTGAAGGCATCCAGATAGGCCAGCGCCACCACCTGGCCGATTTCGGTATCCGCATAACCGCGTGCGCCGGCCCCACCCAGGATGCCGCCGCCAAAGATGCCACCGCCGGCCCCGAAGCCGACATCGCTCTTGGTCGCCTGGCCTTCGGTGACGAATTCCTCCGAAGATTTGTTGTTCACCATCTCCAGCGTGACGTTGGCGCTGCGCTTCTTGACGTTGATGCCGCCCAGCAGCGCGCCACCCACACCCGGCACCACCGCGCCCAGCAGGCCACCAAGGCCAAAGCCGCCCTTGTTGCGATTGGCGGTGACGATGTTGGGGATCATGGTGAAATCGGCTTCCACCATCTGGCCCTTGCCGATGGTGCCGCCGCCGCGGGTTTCGCCGGCGGCGGCCAGAGCGCGTTCCTGCTGCATCGCCGCCATGCCGCGCTGCGACCGGTTGACGAGGCGGAAACAGCCCGATTTCTGGGCATAGATGCGCAGCAGCGCTTCCGGCGAACCAAGGCCAAGGCCTTCCCACCAGCGGGTTTCCGGGTCGCTGATGCCCAGCGTGCCGATCGGCTTGGCACAGGTGGGCAGTTCGGCGGTCTTGGCCGCCCGCTGCTTCTCGATCCCGCCCTTGCGGCCGGCATCAATCTGCGCCTGCGCCGGCATTGCCGCCAGCATGGCAACGCCCGCCCACAGGCCGGCCATTCGCGCCATCATTGTCATCCAAAAATCCCCACGTTCAGGTTTTACGGCAACGGCGGGCCCGGAAGCCCGTCGCCAAGTTGCGCGACCTGTTATCGTTGCGCGGGTTATCGCATGGCCCGGCTGCGATTGGCAAAGCCCAATTGCGCAGGCTCGGTTCAATCCGCGTCGGGGTGGTCGCGGCCGAAATCGGGCTTGTCCGTGTCCTGGCCTTCATCGATGATCGATCGGCGGATGGCGCGGGTGCGAGTGAACAGGCTTTCCAGCGCCTCGCCATCGCCCCAGCGGATGGCACGCTGCAGCGCCACCAGATCCTCGGTGAAGCGGCCCAGCAGTTCCAGCACGGCCTCGCGGTTGTTCAGGAACACGTCGCGCCACATCACCGGATCGCTGGCCGCGATACGGGTGAAATCGCGAAAACCGCCGGCGGAATATTTGATCACCTCGCTCTTGGTCACTTCCTCAAGGTCGCTGGCGGTGCCGACGATGGAATAGGCGATCAGGTGCGGCAGGTGGCTGGTCACGGCCAGCACGCGATCATGGTGGGGGGCGTCCATCAGGTCCACCCGGGCGCCCAGCCGCCGCCAGAATTCCGAAAGCCGTTCCACCATCACCGCATCGGCACGCGGCGGCGGGGTGATGATGCACCAGCGGCCCTTGAACAGGCTGGCAAAGCCGGCATCCGGCCCGGATTTCTCGGTGCCGGCCACCGGGTGGGCGGGGATCACGTGCACGCCGGGCAGGGCCGTGCCCAGCACGCGCGCCACGCTTTCCTTCACCGATCCCACGTCGGAAACCACCGTGTCGGGCGCCAGATCTGCGGCGATGTCGGCGGCGACGGCGGCCATGGCGCCCACCGGCACACACAGGATGACGAGATCGGCATCCATCACGGCGGTGCCGGCGTTGTCGGCCACGTCATCGGCCAGGCCCAGTTCGGCAACGCGCGCCCGCACCTCCGCACTGGCATCATGGGCGTTGATCGCCACGGTGGGCATTGCCTCCCGGATCGCGCGCGCCAGGCTGGAGCCAATCAGGCCCATGCCGATGATGGCCACCCGCGCAAACGGCAGCATCACGCGGCCCCTTCGACGAAATCACGCAGCGCAGCGGCCACGGTGCGGGTTTCGGTTTCGGTGCCGATGGAAATCCGCAGGGTGCGCGGCATGTTCTGCACGGCAAGGTATCGGCAGATGATGCCGTGTTCCAGCAGCCATTCGTTGCAGGCCGCCGCCGTGATGGGGCCGTCTTCCGGGAACTCCACCAGGATGAAGTTGGCTGCCGACGGGATGGCGCGCAGGCCGGCATTGCCCAGGCTGGCGATTTCCCCGGCCAGCCATTCGCGCAGGCGGATCGTCTCGCTGCGCACCATGTCGATATGGGCATCGTCGGCAAGGCTGGCGACCGCTGCGGCCTGGCCGGTGGTCGTCACGTTGAACGGGCCGCGCACACGATCAAGCGCGGCGATGATGGCCAGCGGCGCCACCGCCCAGCCGATGCGCTGCGCCGCCAGCCCGTGAATCTTGGAAAAGGTGCGGGTGACGATCAGGTTGGGCAGCGTCTGCGCCAGCGCCAGCCCATCCTCGTAATCGCCCTCCACGAACTCGGCATAGGCGCAATCGAGCACCAGGATGACGTTTGTCGGCAACCCGGCGATCAGCCGGCGGATGTCGGCGGCGGGCAGCAGCGTGCCGGTGGGGTTGTTGGGGTTGGCCAGATAGATGATGCGCGTGGCCGGCGTCACGGCGGCCAGCACGGCGCCCACATCGGCGGTGTAATCCACATCCGGCACCACCACCGGGGTGGCCCCCACGCGGCGGGTGGCGCCTTCGTACACGGCAAAACCGTGGCGCACGTGGATGATCTCGTCTCCCGGCCCGGCGAAGGCCGACGCGATCATGTGGAGGATCTCGTCGCTGCCGGTACCGCAGATGATGTGGGCGGGATCAACGCCATATTTCGCGCCCAACGCCGCCCGCAGCGCGGTGGAGGCCGGATCGGGATAGCGATGCCCTTCGGCCAGCACGGCCTGCATCGCCGCCACCGCCATGGGGGAGGGCCCCCACGGATTTTCGTTGGACGACAGTTTCGCCACCACCGGCACGCCATCGGCTTTCGCCTTGCCGGGCACATAGGCGTGCATGGCTTCGATCCAGGGCTTCATGGTGGGTGCGGCGTTGGTCATGGCAGCCGGTTAGCGAATATCGCTTCCCCCGTCACCCCTGCGCCATTATTGCGCTGCCCACCGATGGATGAACGTTTCGGCCTTGATCGGCGCATCACCCTGCCCGGCGATTTTCCGCTGGCTGGTGGCGCGCGCCTGCCCGAACTCACCATCGCCTATGAAACCTATGGCACGCTGAACGCCAACCGCACCAACGCCATCCTGGTGTGCCACGCGCTGACCGGCGATCAATATCTGGCCAGCACCCACCCCGTCACCGGCAAGGCCGGCTGGTGGACGCGGCTGGTGGGGCCGGGCAAGCCGGTGGATCCCGAACACTGGTTCGTGATCTGCGCCAACGTGCTGGGCGGCTGCATGGGCTCCACCGGGCCATC
>JALOSK010000218.1 GCA_025458465.1 Sandarakinorhabdus sp.
ACACAGGCTGGAAGCGTCACGCGCGCGGATCTGTCGGATGCGGTGCATCGGGAGATCGGCCTGTCGCGCACGGAATCGGCCCAACTCGTCGAACAGGTGCTGGACAAGATCAGCGACGCCCTGCTTGCCGGCAGCAACGTCAAGATTTCCGGGTTCGGCAGCTTCGTGCTGCGCGACAAGGGCCTGCGCGTCGGCCGCAATCCCAAGACCGGCGTGGAAGTGCCGATCGAGCCGCGCACGGTGCTGACCTTCCGGCCCAGCCAATTGCTGCGCGAGGCCATCAACCGGCCCAGAATGCGCCGTTGATACAGCGCGGATACGGCGTCAGGCCAGCCGGAAGACGAAGGTGTAGCAGAGCGTGACGGACAAATCGGATTCCGCGTTTCGCACCATTTCGGAAGCCGCCGAGGAAATCGGCGTTCCGGCCCATGTGCTGCGTTTCTGGGAAACCCGCTTCAACCAGTTGCAACCGCTCAAGCGGGCCGGTGGACGGCGCTATTACCGCCCGGCAGACATGGCACTTCTGCGCCAGATCCGCGCCCTGCTGCATGATTCCGGCATGACGATCCGCGGTGCGCAGCTGGCGCTGGCCGGCAAGGCGACCGCACCGGCCGAAGCGCTGTTGCCGGCCGAAATCGCGCCGCCGGCACCTCCCGCAGCGCCCGCGCCTGTCTCCCCAAACCACGCCATTGATCGCCAGGCCCTGATTTCCATTCGAAACCGGCTGGCGGCCGCACTCGCGGCCTGATCCGCGTTGATGCGCACCATCGCCCTGTTCAGTGCCAAGGGCGGGGTTGGCAAGACAACACTCGCTGTCAATCTGGCCCATGCTGCGGCCGGCCCGTCGGGCCGCCGCACGCTGCTGTGGGATCTCGATCCGCAGGGCGCCGCCGGCTGGCTGCTGGGCGTTGCGCCGCTGGCTGGTGCAAAGGCGCGCAAGGGGGTGGCAAGCGGCACGCTGGCCGATCTGGTGCAGGCAGCGGCCTGGCCCAATCTGGATGTGCTGGCCGCCGATCGCTCGCTGCGGCGGCTGGAAGCCGATCTCGCCGCCGAAGACAGCGGCAAGCGGCTCAAGAAGGCGCTGAAGCCACTGACCGACCCTTATGACCGCATCATCATCGATTGCCCGCCGGGCCTGACGCAACTGGCCGATCAGATGTTCCGCGCCGTCGATCTGATCGTCGTGCCGCTGATCCCTTCGCCACTTTCGGAACGCGCCCTGGCGCAGTTGCAGGCCCATCTGGCGGCCGAAATGAAATCGCCGCCACCACTGCTGCCGGTGTTTTCCATGGCCGATCGGCGCAAGGCGCTGCACCGCACCAGCCTTGCCGCCCATCCGGATTGGCCGGTGATCCCCTATGCCGCCGCCATCGAGGCAACGGCCGCCAGCCACCAGCCGATCACCACGGGCAGCGCCGCCCGCGCCATCAATGCGCTGTGGACGGCGGTTGAACGGCGGCTGGCGGCCTGATCGCCGCCAGCCCTGCCAATCACACCGTCAGCGACATGCCGCGATAGATGCGGCTGCGGTAACGGCTGTCCTCTGCATCGGGCAGCGGTGCCCCGGCCAGCAGCACGGCGCGGGCGAAGCGGCGCACCTCCTCGCCATGCTCGTCGGCCGTGCGCGGCTCTTCGGAACGCACGCGGCGGGTGAGGTTGATCTGGTTGACCGCCACTTCGTGCACCAGCCGCTCATTCTCCACGGCGATGGTGGCCGTGAAGGCGTGCAGCGTCGTCTTGACGAAGTTGGCCAACGCGAACGCACCCTTGCCGCCCTCACCCATCGGCACGTCCGGCGAGACCAGCACCAGCTGGCAATCATCGAACAGCGACACCTTGCGGGCGATGCGGAAATGGTGCGTCAGATTCTGTTCCACCACTTCGGCAAAGCCGGCGCCATCCAGCGGATCATCGCCATCGAACAACCGGTCGGGCAAGGGTGCCAGCGGTGTGGAAACGATGGTGGTGGGGTGGCCCCATTTGGCCAATGCGGCGTCCATGGCGGTCTCGATCTCGCCATCGATCAACAGCGTTTCCACCCTGTCGGCCCCGCTCGCCACATGGCCGCGGATGGCATCCGCACCGGCCTGGCTGGCGGTGATCAGCACCACGCGGGCGACATCACAATCCAGGAAGCCCTGCGCGGCGGCGCCGAGATAGTCGGCCAGATGTTCGCCCACCAGCCACACCGTCTTGCCGCCCATCTGTGCAAGGCGTTCCGATTTGGGGCTGCCGAACAATTCGCGTTCGGTGTGGGAACGTTCGACGTTGAGGCCGCCCGACGGCATGAACGTCTCGCCCGAAACGGCACGATCGGCCAGGAAGAACACGGTGGCCTGGGCCACTTCGGTTTCCGTTGGCATCTTGCCCAGATGCAGTTGGCTGAGCACGCCGTTGCGCACCTTGGCGGCCTCGCGGCCAATCTGCGCCACCGGCAGCCACGGCGTGTCATCCGGCGGCACCCGCAGCAGCCAGTCATGCTCGTCACGGCTCTGCCAGTCGGTGCCGATCAGCCAGCCGCCCAACCGCAGCCGGCGCAGCAGCTTGGCGGCCAGCGGCGGCGTGAGGATATACCGGTCCCAGCAGCAGCGTTCGTCACCTTCGCGGGCGCAGGCCAGCGCCAGATCGCGCAGCGGCTGCGGGTTGGCCTTGTCGTGGGAAATCTGCACGCTGTCGTTCCGACACAGCTTGCCCAGCACCTGTGCCACCGGCGCGCCACCGCGCACCGATTTGACCACGGCGGCATGCACCGCGTTCAGCCGCTTGTTTTCGAGGATCAGCCGGCCACGACGATCGAACAGGCCGGGCTTGCCGCCCAGGCCGGCAAGGCGATCGCCGTCCACCGGGCCAGGCGCGATGGCGTTGATCTGGATCTGCGGGCCCAGGTGCCGGGCCATCGATTCCACCATCGCGCGCTGGCCGGCCTTGGACACGGCATAGTCGGTGCGGTTGGGATAGGAGACAGCCAGGAACTTCTCCCCGCCGAAGTAGCTTGAAACATTGAGGATATAGCCGCTGCCCTGCTTGCGCATCAGCGGCACGACCATCTGCATCAGCGCATAGTTGGAAATCAGGTTGGCGAACTGGGTGTGGCGGAAGGCGCCCACCTCCATGTCCACCGCCATTTCCTCGGCACCCGAAATGCCGGCATTGTTGATCAGATAGTCGATGCGACCGAAGGCCTTGAGCGTTTCATCGACAGCGCGCTTAAGGGACGCCATGTCGGCCACATCGATGCCGGCCAGCGTGCGCACCCGGCGCTCCACCCCGGCAAAGCCGATGTCCTGCAACTCGCCCACGATGCGCTCGCGCGCGGCATCAAGCTCGCTCTCGCGGCGGGCAACCATCATCACCTTGCCGCCGGCCAGCGCCAGCAGGCGGGCGAGCGCGCCGCCAATCCCGGCCGAACCGCCGGTGATCAGCGCCACCTTGCCCAGATGCAGCCCGGTGATGTTTTCGGCCGTGCCCATCAGCGCGCGGCGGGCGCCGGTGGCCTTGGCGATGCTGGCGGGCAGATAGAGGTTGATGGGATCCACCTGGCGGTCACCCAGCAGCAGGCGGGCAGCGTGGCCGGCAGCGAAATCACGGTTCTCCAGCTCGCCGTTGCCGTAACGCACGATCTGGTTGCCCCACAGCGCGCGCGGGGTCTTGCCCTGGGCGTGGGCCACGCGGGCCTCGTCGCGCCACACGCGCAGCAGTTCCTCGATGGCGGCGCGTTCGACATCCGCCCACAGATTGCCGGCACCATCATCGCCGTTGGTGAGGAACACCACACGCGGATCGGCGGCAAGATCGCTGCTGCGCTGCCAATAGCGGTCAAGCGTGCGGGCCAGCGCAATGGCGCCTTCCAGTTCATCATCCACGAAGCGTTCGACATGCGCGTCGCTGGCCTCGCCGAGCGCGCCGGTGAAATAGCCGGAGCCGCGGGTTGGCAGGATCACCGCGCCGTCCACCGGGCCGCCCGCTGCCGTGAAGGCGGCCAGTTCAGCGTCCATGGTCACATGATCATGGCGCGCGAAGCGCACGGCGGTCACGCCGGCAGGCAGGCGTTCCCGGGCATCATCCAGCGCGGCCTGGGCATGGAAGCCCAGCAGCACGCGGGCGCCCTTTTCGGCAAAAAGGCCAGCGATGGCGAG
>JALOSK010000219.1 GCA_025458465.1 Sandarakinorhabdus sp.
GAAAATGGTCGGAGCGACAGGATTCGAACCTGCGACCTCCAGACCCCCAGTCTGATGCGCTACCAGGCTGCGCTACGCTCCGAACCGTGGGCGGGCTTATAGAGTGATGGGCGGCGATGCAACAGGCTTGTGCGGCTCAGGCGTTTTCAAGCCCATATTGTTTCACCAGATCATACAGCGTCGGCCGGCTGATGCCGAGCAGTTTGGCCGCATTGCTCATGTTGCCATCGCTGCGGGCCAGCGCGCGGCGCAGAGCCAGGCGGTCTGCCGCCTCGCGGGCCGCCTTCAGGGTGAGCGCGGCTTCGTCGGCCGCGTTGGACAGGTCCAGATCATCGGCGCCGATGCGATTGCCTTCGGCCATGATCACGGCCCGCTTCACCCGGTTTTCCAGCTCACGCACGTTGCCGGGCCAGTGCCAATCGGCCATCGCGGCAATGGCATCGGGCGTGAACCCCTGGAAACTGCGGCCATTTTCGCGGGCATAACGGGCCATGAAATACTGCCCCAACAGCGCAGCATCGCCGGGCCGTTCCTTCAGCGTGGGGATCCGCACCACGATTTCGGCCAGCCGGTAATAAAGATCCTCGCGGAAGCGGCCATCGGCGATCATCGCCTCCAGATCCTGGTGGGTGGCGCACACGATGCGCACGTCCACCGGGATGGCCTTGCGGCCGCCAACCCGTTCGATCACGCGTTCCTGCAGGAAGCGCAGCAGCTTCACCTGCAGCGGCAGCGGGATATCGCCCACTTCATCAAGGAACAGCGTGCCGCCTTCGGCCAGTTCGATCTTGCCTTCCTGCATCTTCACCGCCCCGGTGAAGGCGCCCCGTTCATGGCCGAACAATTCGGATTCCAGCAGATTTTCCGGGATCGCCGCGCAGTTGATGGCCACGAACGGGCCATCGGCGCGGGCCGAGGCCTTGTGCAGGCCGCGCGCCAGCAGCTCCTTGCCGGTGCCCGACGCACCAAGCAGCATCACCGACACATTGGCGCTGGCAACGCGTTCCACCATGCGCGCCACTTTCTGCATTTCGGGCGCTGCGGTGATCATGCCGCCCAGCACCCTGTCCCCCACGCTGTCGGCCGCGGCCTCGGCAAGGCGGCGGTTTTCCGCCTCCAGCGTTGCAACATGATAGGCGCGGCGCACGATCAGGCCGAGTTCATCGATGTCCACCGGCTTGTGATAGAAATCGAAGGCGCCCATGGCGATGGCCCGCCGCGCGCTTTCGCGGGCACCGTGGCCGGATGCCACGATCACCTTGGTGCCGGGCCGCGTCGCCAGGATGCCCTCCAGCGTGGCAAAGCCTTCGGACACACCATCGGGATCGGGCGGCAGGCCCAGATCCAGCGTCACCACCGCCGGCTGGTGTTCACGCAGCGCCGCGAGCGCAGTTTCCCGGTCGCCGGCCAGGATCACCTCCTGATCGTCATAGCTCCACTTCAGCTGGCGCTGCAGGCCGGGATCATCCTCGATCACCAGCAATTTCGGCTTTTGCGTCACGCAACCCTTCCTTCCACCGGCGCCGCCAATCGTGCCCGCGCCTCGGGCAGCCCCCGGGGCAGGCCGGCCAGCGGCAGGGTGATGGTGAAGCAGGTGCCTTCGCCTTCGCGACTGTCAACGTCAAGCCGGCCACCGTGCGATCGGGCGATTTCGCGCGCCTCATAGGCGCCGATGCCGAAACCGCCGGGCTTGCTGCTGTGAAACGGCTGGAACAGCTCATCCCGGATGAAGCGGGCCGACATGCCGTGGCCACGATCGGCCAGGGTGACAACCAGTTGCGCGTCCACCACGGCCGCATCGAACCGGATCGGCGCGCCGGGCGGCGAGGCATCGATGGCGTTCTGCAGCAGGTGGGCGAACATCTGTTCCAGACGCCCTTCATCGCCGCGCACCAGCAGCGGCCCGGCCGGTTCGGGCAGATCAAGCGACAGATTGGGCCAGGCACCGCGCCGCGCCCGCACCAGCTGGCGCAGCAGGGCATCGATGGCCACATCGGCATCGCCCGCGCCCGTGCCGCCCGCCCGCTGCGACAGCCAGGCCAGCAGGCCATTCATCTTGTCGACGGAGCCTCTGAGCGTCGCCACCATGTCGGCGCGGAATTCCGGATTGTCGGCATGGCGTTCGGCATTGCGCGCCAGCAGCGACAACTGGCTGACGAGATTCTTGATGTCATGCAGGATGAAGGCAAAGCGGCGGTTGAACTCCTCGAAGCGGCGGGCTTCATCCAGCGCGGTCTGGCTGCGGCTTTCGGCGATGTAGCTGCCGGCCTGCCGGCCCAGCGTTTTCAGCAGTTCCTCGTCTTCCCAGCCCAGGCGGCGCGGCACCAGGCTGCGGCCGATCAGCAGCAGGCCGGCCAGGCTGTCGCGGTTGAACGCCGGCACCACCAGCCAGAAATTGCGGTCTGCCAGCAGCCAATCGGGCAGATCGGGCACGTCGTTGATCTCGCCGGCGCGGCATTGTTCCAGATCAAGCACACGTTCCTGCCCGGCGGCACTGGCCGCCCACGCCACCAGCGCATCGTTGAGGGGCAGCGGCTGCGGCCGGCTTTCGGGCATGTGCCAGACGGCAACCGGTTCCAGCCGATCATCCTGCGGCACCAGCAGCCAGCCACCGCGCGCATCCAGCAGCGTCGCCACCGCCTGCACCACGCGTTCCGGCAGGCCATCGGCATCGCCGGGCGCCGAAACGGTGGCGATGAAGCGCAGCCATTCCACCCGGTAATCATAGCGATAACTGTAGAAGTTGCGGGCGATGGCGCCGCGCAGCCAGGCCCGGAAGCGTTCGGACACCAGCACCACGACGCCCAGCAGCACCGTGCCGAACAGGAAGGTGACCTGCAGCAGCGCGCCCCAGCTGCCACCCACCAGCTTCAGGCCATAGGCCAGGAAGGCCATGGCGATCAGATAGAAACCGACCCCTGAAAAGGCCACCGTCTGGAAGGCGACCCGGCGCGAGACGCGCGCGCTGCGCACCCAGTCATCGCGGCTGGCAAACAGGAACACGAGGGCCAGCAAGGCCTCCACCGCGCCGCGAATGTTGAACAGATCCTCGGAGCCGGGCGGCAGCAGGAAGGCCAGCGTGTGGAAGTTCAGATCATACAGGAACAGGCCGCCCAGTCCGACGGCCAGCAGGCGCAAGCCCGATCGTTCGGTGGCAGGCGTGCTGACGAACAGGTTGTGGCACAGCACCAGCCCGGTGACGGCCACCGCGATGCGCGACACCAGGAACAGGCTGGCCACCCAGCCGCCTTCGCCGATCAGGACGCCGCGAGCGCCGCCGGCCAGATCCACCACCAGCTGCGCGGCGAGCACGAAGCCCATCACCCCGCCGATCCCGAAGGCCGAACGTTCCGGCCCGCCTGCGACGCCGCCCAGCCAGGCCGGGCGCAGCAGGAACAGCAGCAGGCCGATCCACGCCCCGGTTTTCACCGATTGCAGCGGCGACAGCCACGTGCCGAACCGCGTATCGATGGCGAAGGCGGCCACGAAATCCCCGGCCCACAGCAGGCTGGCCAGCGCGGCGCCACCCAGCCACAGGTTCAGGCCGGCACGGCTGCGCGCCAGCGCCGCAACCAGCAGCACGGCATAGGCCACCACCGCCAGCACATGGCTGACCAGCCCGACATCGGTAAGCGCCATCATGCCCGGCGATCCGGACGGGTGCGGCGAACCCCGCGTGCGGCGGCGTGCAAAGGCTGCGGCGCTGTCACCTGTTCCCCGTTGTCACCTGTTCCCCGTTTGGCAGCTGTTCGCGCCTGTCAATCATCCTTAACTGCGCCGCCACGCCGGCGCCAGAGGCGGCTGCGGCATTTCCCCCTATCGGCAATGACAAGCTTCGTGATCACAAGCATGTTTGTTATAAGTGTCGACATGAATCACCCCGTTCCCCAGGCCATTGCCGATCCTGCCGTGCACAGCCCGTCGGCGGCGCCGCCGGACACGATCGGCGTGCTGATCAGCGATGCCGCCCGGCTGCTGCGCCGCCGCTTCGATGCGCGTGCCCGCTCCATCGGCGTGTCGCGGGCGCAGTGGCAGGTGCTGATCGCGCTGTCCCGCAGCGAGGGCATCAACCAGGCCGCGCTGGCCGATCGGCTGGAGGTGGAAACCATCACCGTGGCGCGCATGGTGGACCGGCT
>JALOSK010000220.1 GCA_025458465.1 Sandarakinorhabdus sp.
CGCATCGACGTGCTGGTGACGATGTCGGGCGTGTTCCGCGATCTGCTGCCGCTGCAGACCAAGATGCTGGCGGAAGCCGCGCTGCTCGCCTCGGAAGCCGAAGAGCCGGTGGAGATGAACTTCATCCGCAAGCACAGCCTGGCCTATCTGGAAGAACATGGCTGCGACATGGCGACTGCGTCATTGCGCGTCTATTCCAACGCCGAAGGGGCCTATGGCGCCAACGTCAACCTGCTGATCGACAGCGCCAACTGGACCGACCCGAACGAGCTGGCCGACTGCTATGAAAAGCAGAAGGGCTATGCCTATGGCGTCGATGGCAAGCCCAAGCGCCAGCCGGGCCTTTTGGCCAGCGCGCTGAAGACGGTGGACTGCGCTTACCAGAATCTGGAATCCGTGGAACTGGGCATCACCACCATCGACCAATATGTCGACACGCTGGGCGGCATCAGCCGCGCCGTGACCCGCGCCAGGGGCGAGGCGGCACCGGTGTATATCGGCGACCAGACGCAAGGCAGCGGCAAGGTGCGCAGCCTGCAGGAACAGGTGGCGCTGGAAACCCGCACGCGCACGCTCAATCCCGTGTGGATCGAGGCGCAGCTGAAGCATGGCTATGAAGGCGTGCGCCAGGTGGAAGCGGCGGTGACGACCACCACCGGCTGGTCTGCCACCACGGGCCAGGTGGATCCCTGGGTGTATCAGCGCATCACCGAAACCTATGTGCTGGATGACGCCATGCGCCAGCGCATCGCCGAGATGAACCCGCGCGCGGCTGCCAAGATTGCCAACCGGCTGATCGAGGCGGCAGACCGCAATTTCTGGCAGCCGGATGCGGACACGCTTGCCGCGCTCTATGCTGCCACCGATGCGATCGAAGACCAGCTTGAAGGTGTCGCGCCCGCCGGCACCATGGCTGCATAAGGAGCCAACCCATGACCCTGATCATCGACAAGACCACGAAGCCCGGCCTTCCCGGTGACGGCGAGGGCAGCGTGCAGGTCAAGCTGGATCCCAGCCAGAAGATCGAGGGCGCCAAGGTGTTCGCCGTCTATGGCAAGGGCGGCATCGGCAAATCCACCACCTCGTCCAACCTGTCGGCGGCCTTCTCGCTGCTGGGCAAGCGGGTGCTGCAGATCGGCTGCGACCCCAAGCACGACAGCACCTTCACCCTCACCAAGAAGCTGATGCCCACCGTGATCGACGTGCTGGAACAGCATGAGTTCCACCACGAGGAACTGCGGCCCGACGACTACATGTTCGAAGGCTTCAATGGCGTGATGTGCGTGGAAGCCGGCGGGCCGCCGGCCGGCACCGGCTGCGGCGGCTATGTCGTGGGCCAGACGGTGAAGCTGCTGAAGCAGCACCATCTGCTGGAAGACACCGATGTGGTGATCTTCGACGTGCTCGGCGACGTGGTGTGCGGCGGTTTTGCGGCGCCGCTGCAGCATGCCGAGCGCGCGCTGGTGGTGACCGCCAATGATTTCGATTCGATCTTCGCGATGAACCGCATCATGGCCGCCATCCAGGCCAAGTCGAAGAATTACGAGGTGCGTCTGGCGGGTTGCATCGCCAACCGTTCCGCCAACACCGACGAGATCGACCGTTTCTGCGAGGCCACCGGCATCGATCGGCTGGCGCATCTTCCCGATCTGGATGCCATCCGCCGCAGCCGCCTGAAGAAGTGCACCATCTTCGAAATGGACGAGACGCCGGAAATCGTGGCGGCGCAGAATGAATACAAGCGCCTGGCTGCCCTGCTGTGGGCCGGGGTGGACCCGTGCAACGCCGCGCCGATGAAGGATCGCGACATCTTCGATTTCCTCGGCTTCGAGTGAGCGGAACGGCGAGACGGATGAACCTGCACGTGCCGAAACACGCCCCCGGCTGGGAAACCAAGCGGGCGAAGCTGGAGACCTACTTCGACCGCACCGCGCTGGACGCGTGGGCGGCGATGACCAGCGATGCGCCTGTTTCAAAGATTCGCGCCACGGTGCGCGCCGGCCGCGAGGAAATGCGCAACACACTGCTCAGCTGGCTGCCGCAGGACCTCACCGGCCGGCGGATTCTGGATGCTGGCTGCGGCACCGGAATGCTGGCGGTGGAAGCCGCGCGTCGCGGCGCCGAGGTTGTGGGCATCGACGTGTCCCCGCAGCTCATCGAGATCGGCAAGGAGCGCCTGCCCGATGACGTGAAGGGCCGCATCAGCCTGTTCGCCGGCGACATGCTGGACGCCAGCCATGGCGAGTTCGATCACATCGTCTCGATGGACGTGCTGATCCATTATGAAAGCGATCAGATCGCGGCGGCCACCGCCCGTCTGGCCGAACGCGCCCGCCATTCGATGCTGTTTACCTTCGCACCGGGCACGCCGCTGCTGCGCACGGCGCGCGCCATCGGCCAGTTTTTTCCGAAGTCCGACCGGTCGCCCAGCATCATCCCGGTGGCGCATGACCTGCTGAAATCGCGCCTGTCGCGCAGCGTGCCGCACGCACAACTGGGCCGCGACAGGCGGGTGAGCCGGGGCTTCTACACCAGCCACGCCCAGGAGGTGTTGCTGAAATGACGGCAGGGATGCAGCAAATCATTGCATTGCTGTCACCTTCTGCTCTACCCACGCCCGCACGCGCCATGCTATGGCGCACGGCAGGGACTCGATACGGCCATTCCCGCAGGCGCGGCGGGATCGGGCCGGTTGGTATCGCGCTGGTTCGTCACCATCCTCTGCGCCCCGCGGGCGCGCATGGCGGGGCGGGCTGCAATCTTGAGGGGAGACGCCTCGCATGACGAACGTGCATCTGGTGGGTGGCCTGGACATCGCTGAACTCACCTTCTTCGCCTTCTTTCTCTTCTTCCTCGGTCTGGTCTGGTACCTGCGTGGGGAAGATCGCCGGGAAGGCTATCCGGTGGAGGATGATCTGACCGGCGCGGCCCATGGCGGCACCGATACCGATTCGCTTTTCTTCAAGCCGGCCAAGACCTTCAAGCTGCCGCACGGCCTTGGTGAAGTGACCACGCCGACCGCCAATGATCGCGATGAACTGCCCACCAACGTGCTGCCGCGCGCCTGGGCCGGTGAACCGCTGGACGTGGTGGGCGACAAGCTGACCTCTGGCGTTGGCCCGGCGTCGATCGCGCAGCGCGCCGATCGCCCGGATCTCGACATGCACGGCCAGCCGCGCATCGTGCCGACCCGCGTGATCAGCCACCCGGTGGGCGTGCACCAGAACGATGTCGATCCGCGCGGCCTGCCGGTGTTCGGCCTCGACGGCGGCAAGGCCGGCACGGTGAGGGACCTGTGGATGGACCGCGCCGAATCGTGCCTGCGCTATCTGGAAGTGGAACTCGAAGGCGGCGCCGGCACCATCCTGATGCCGATCACCATGAGCGAGGTTTCTTCGCGCGGCGTGATGACCGATGCCATCACCGGCGCCCAGATCGCTGGTGTTCCGCGCACCAAGTCGCCTGATCAGGTGACCCTGCTGGAGGAAGAGAAGATCCAGGCCTATTTCGGCGCAGGTTATCTCTGGGCCACGCCGGAACGGGCCGAGCCGCTGATCTGATCCGGACCGGCCCAATAGGGTCTGGGCCGGCCAGGAACGGAAAAGGACGGAGCTGCCAGTGTCGATGGAGTATGAAGACGAGCCAATCCCGGGCCTGCCCGGCAGGCTGCCGCCGGGGGAGAATATCCTCTGGCAAGGCACGCCCGATTGGCGCGGCGTGGCGCGTGGCGTCTTCCACACGCGTCTTGTTGCGGCCTGGTTCATCTTTGTGGCCAGCCTGGCGTTCGTCGCCGGCGGCACTGGTCTTGTGGGTGCCCTGATCACGCTGGGCGTTGCGTTCCTGGGCCTTGGTGTGCTGGCCGTGCTGGCACGCGCGCAGGCCAAATCCACCATCTACACACTCACCAACAAGCGGGTCGTGCTGCGCTTTGGCGTGGCCCTGCCCAAGTGCGTGAACGTGCCGCTGGCGCTGGTGGGCAAGGCCGATGCCAAGCCCGCCGGAGCCGGGCTGGTGGACGTCTCGCTCACGCCGACCGTGCGTTTCCCGCTGGCCTATCTGCAGATGTGGCCGCACGTGCGCCCATGGAAGTTCGGTTCGCCGCAACCGATGCTGCGCGCCGTGCCAGAGGCT
>JALOSK010000221.1 GCA_025458465.1 Sandarakinorhabdus sp.
CGGGGCGCTGGGCGGCGGCGGCATCATCGGCGCCATTGGCAGCCTGCTGGGCTTTGCCGATGGCGGCCGGCCGCCGGTGGGGCGGGTGAGCGTGGTGGGTGAGCGCGGGCCGGAACTGTTTGTGCCGCGCGTGCCGGGCGAGGTGATCCCCAACCATAAGCTGGGCCTGCTGGGCGGTGGCGGTGGCGGCGAAGGTTCGGCGGTGGATATCCGGGTGCAGCCTTCGCCGCTGTTTGAAGTGACGGTGATGCGGGGCAGCGCCACGGTTTCGCGCCAGGTCGCGGATCAGCGTATGGCGCAGCAGCAGCGCCGCCGCCTGCCTTCATCGATGGGGGCCTGACATGACGCAAATCGCCATCCCCGCCGCGCTTTCCATCCGCACCGCGCAATGGAGCCAGACCGGCGGCATCGCGGTGCAGACATCGGAATTCACCGGGCGTGAAAAGCGCATCCGGCTTGGCCCGGCCGGGCGCTGGACGTGTGAAGCCGAGATCGTGTCATCTGCGGCCAACGGCTTTGACGCGGCGCGGGTGATCCGGGGATTTCTGGCAGCGATGGCGGCGCCCGATGCCTTTTGCTTGCTGCCCGCCACCGAAACCCCGCAGGTGACGGTGGACGGCCGGCCGCCGCAGTGCCAAGCCAATGGCGGCCCGCAGCTGGGCTTTTCCCTGAACCTGAAGGGCCTTGCGCCCAGCGTCACCAATCTGCGCGCCGGTGATTTCATCACGGTGCTGGGCAACCTGACGCAGTTGTTTTGCCTGACCGCCGATCTGGTGGCCAACAGCGCGGGCGAAGGGGTGGCGACATTTGCCCAGCCCCTGCGCGGCGCGGTGGCGAATGATGATGTGGTGCTGCTTTCGCTGCCGGTGGCCAAGATGTCCCTATCCAGCCCGCTTGGCTGGGTGGTGTCGCCCGGCGCCATCTATGACCACGGCCCCCTGACATTCCGGGAGCGGTTCTGATGCCCCTGAGCGATGGCATCCTGAGCGGCGATGTGGTCACGCTGGCCATCCTGATCCGCGCTGACTTTGCAGATAGCCCGGTGCTGGCCGCCATGTCGCCGATGCCGATCTCTGTGCCGGCTGATCTGCCCGAAGCGGGCGTGGCGGCTGGGCTGACCTTTGATGTGGCCAACACCGATGTCTTGCAGGTGAGCCCGGTATCGAGCGGCGCGGGCGGCTTTGACAGTTTCACCGCGACGTTCTTTGCCGATCCTGACAACCCGCAGCTGATCGATGCGGTGAATGATCCGACCCTGTATTCAGGCCGCGACATCGCGCTTTGGATGGTGACGGCCAATGCCGCCGGCGTGGCCAACGGGATTGAGCCGATCTTTGCCGGCACGATGGCCCAGCCCAGCGAGAGCATCAGCGCCGATGGCTGGACGCTTTCGATGGTGTGCGAGAGCTATCTGGCACTCCTTTCTGGCGCGCAAAATCGCACCTATTTGAGCCAGAAAATCTACGACGCGGGCGATGAAAGCGCGGCGGCCACGCTGGCGGTGGGCAGCAATTCGCCTGGCGTTTCGGGCGTTGGGCGCGGGCTTGCTGCGGCGCTGTTCGGGCGGATTCAGGAGCGGTGACGATGGCCGAGATCGTGCCTTTCCAACCGCGCCAGCGTCACCCCGATTGGGAGGCCCGGCTTGGGTGGGCAATCGCCGTTTGGCATGGCCGCGATTATGCGCCGGAATCGGGCAGCGATTGCGCCGCCTTTGCCGATGCCTGCGTGACGGCGGTGCTGGGCGAAAGCTGGTGGCCGGCCAAGCGCCCCACCTATCGCAGCGCGGCGCAACAGGCCCGGGCGATGAAGCGCGCCGGCTGGGCCGATCTGCCGGCCATGGCCGATGCCCTGCTGGGGCCGCGGGCGGCGCCGTTGATGGCGCGGCGCGGCGATATCGTGACCGATGGGGCCGGGCTGGGCGTGGCGTTTGCGGGCGCCGCCTTTGCCTTTGGCCATATGGGCTTGGTGCGCATGCACCCTGACAGCATTGTGGCCTGCTGGCCGGTGGGGGCCTGACATGGGCGATATTCTGCGGCCCCTCGCCATTGGCTTTGCCATCTTCATCGGGGCGGTGTTGACGCTTGGCGCCATCGGCGCATCGGCCGCCCTGATCTTGACGGTGAGCAAGGCCATCGTCGCGCTGACATTGCTGGCCACTGCGCAAAGCGCTTTCAGCGGCAACCGCAACAACATCGCGCCTTTTGATCCGCGCAACCTGAACCCCGATGTGGCCACGCCGCGCAAGCTGGTTTTCGGCAACACGCCGATGGTGATGGATCTGCGCTATTACGAGCCCAGCGGCGAGAATGATGAATTCGTAGACTACATCACCGCCCTGGCTGCGCACCGCATCGCCGGCCTGGATGAACTGCACATCGATGACAAGCTGGCATGGACGGCGGCGGGCGGCGCGCAGGGTGAGTTCGCCGGCTATCTGACCATCGAGGTGATCAACGAGGCCGGGCCGAGCGCGTTCCACACGGTGAACAGCGGCACGCGCTGGGGCAGCACCACGCGGATGACCGGCTGCGCCACGATGAAGGTGCGGGTAAAGCGCAGCAACAACAGCAAGAACGACACCAGCCCGCTTTCCGGTGGCTTGACCGGGCGGATTGCAGCGATCGGGCGGGGGATGCCGGTATATGATCCGCGCCGCGATTCCACGGTGCCGGGCGGCAGCGGGGCGCACCGGGCGGACAATCCGGCAACCTGGCAATATGCGGATGGCGCTGCGCAGATCGGCCGCAACCCGGCGCTGCAGGCGCTGGCTGTGCTGCTGGGCTGGCGGATCAACGGCATCGTGAGTGTGGGCGTGGGCTTGGCGCCGGCGCGCCTGCCGATGGCCAAATGGGCGGCGGCGGCCAACATCTGCGACGAACTGGTGAGCGATGGCTTCATCAGCACCGAGCCGCGGTATCGGCACGACCGCGCCTTTCAGGACAGCGATGATCCGCTGGCGATCATCGAGGAGATTTTCAAGAGTTGCAACGGCGAGCTGATCGATGAAGGCGGCACGCTTTCGCCGCGCCTGGCCATCAATGATTTGGTGCCGGTGCTGACCCTGACCGATAGCGATCTGGTGGGCGGCATGGAATGGACGCCGGTGCCGCCTGTGCAGCAGCAATACACGTTGGTGCGCGGACGCTACATGCAGCGCGAGGCGCTCTATGAGCTGGCCGATCTGCCCGAGGTGGTGATCAACCGGCCTTCTGCAGTGCCGCGCCCGTTGACTGTTGAGCTGCCCGGGGTGACCAGCTTCACCCAAGGCCAGCGCGTGCTGCGACAGGTGGCGCGGCGCCAGCTATTTCAGGGCACGCTGCAGATCAGGGTGGGCGTGCGCGGGCTGCTGTTGCGCCAAAATGACGTGTTCGCATTGTCCAGCAACGTTCGCGGCTGGCCGGCCAAATTGTTTCGGGTGCGGCGGCGCGGGCTGGCAATCGAGGCGAACCAGGATGGCGCCTATCAGATGATCGTGAACATCGAAGCGCGCGAAGAGGACGCCAGCATTTACACTGTGGGCAGCCTGACCGCGCCGCTTGTGCTGCCCAACCCGGAACGCTTCAACCAGCGCTTTGCCGCCAGCTGGCTGATGGCCGGGATTGCGCCCGAGGCCGATGTGACGGTGGACCAGCCGATCGTGAGCCGGATGAACCCGAGCACCGGCACCGCGCTGCAGAATTTCCTCTCGCAATTCGGCAACCCCTTTGCCCAGCTGGTGGCCAGCGGCGAGGCGCGGGACGGCGATGTGGTGAATTTCCCCACCACCCTGCCATCGGTGCCGAAGATCTTCTTCCTGCCAGGCGGGCGGGCGGCAGCGACGGGTGAGAATATCGACATTTCGGCCGAGGCGCTGAGCACCACCGGATTCGTGATGCGGGCGCGCGGCCAGGCGGTGACCGCCGGGGCCACGATCACCGATGGCAGCAGCACGCTGGGCGGCACCGGTGAGCCGCAGCGGGTGATCAACCGCACCAACGGCGGCGCGCCGTTCAACGGGCGCTTTACCTATCGGTTCAGCGTGACCGTGGGCAACATCGCGCCGGGCGAGCCGGGCTTTGCCGAGATCGGGCTTTTCGCGCGGATCGGCGGCAACTGGCAGGAGGTGGGCGCAGCGGCAATGAATTCGGGGTGAGCCTGCTTTATGGTGAGGGCGCCGGCACCAGCCTGAGCGGCTTCACCCATGTGCGCTACACGCTGGGCAGCGTGGTCAACACCAGCCTGACCCCAGCCGGCGCCAGCGCGATTCCCTGGCAGGCGTTTCTGTAATGGCTCACTGGCTTGCAACCGATCCGGCGCTGCGCCCCGATCTGCCGACGCGCGAGCGC
>JALOSK010000222.1 GCA_025458465.1 Sandarakinorhabdus sp.
ATCGAACCAGCCCGGCGCGGGCAGGCGCTGATCGATGCCATCGCCGCCGCTGCTGTTCACCAGCACGGCTTCGGCCTCGATGCCCAGTTCCGCCAGCAGGGCCAGCAACACCGCCGTCTTGCCCTTGCAGTCGGCAAAGCGGCGCTGCCAGCTTTCATCGGCGCTGGCTGGCTTCAGATTGCCATCGGCCAGCCCCACGAACACATAGCGCAATTTGTCCTGCACCAGCGCCAGCGCCGCCATCGCGCGGGTCTGCGGCGTGGCATGGGCGGCGGCGATCTTCGCGGCTTCGGCCTTCAGCGGCGATCCGCCCGGCAACCGCGCCGCTTCGCGATAGAGCGGGAAGAAATGCGCGGAAACTGCTGCCCAGTCAGCAAAATCGCTGTATTCCATCAGGCCCTGCAGCTTGAAGCGGGCCGGCGCGCCATCGGGCACGCGCGGCGCCGGGGCGTCTTCCAGCCGTGTCTGCCACAGCATGCGCTTGCCATTGGCCACCGGGCTGCTGCCGCCCAGTGCCGGTCCGGCCTTCAGGGTTACCGGCAGATCGGCCGGCCAGCTGGCGCGCAGGGTCACGACGCCGGGCAGGCCCAGCAGCGGTTCCAGATGCCCGCCAGCGCTGTGGCGGCCCAGCGTGGCATCGCTGGTGGCGATGCTCACCAGAACTTCCAGCTCGTCATCCACGGCAAGGCCCGGGACCTGCACCGTGGCGATCTGCCGGCCATCCAGCACCGCGGCTTCCGCACTGTCCTGCCGGGCGATCTTGTTGATGGTCACCGTGTCCAGCAGGTCCATCGCCTTGCCGTCGCGGTGGATGATGAGGCGATGCAGGGTCACCACGTCGCGATCGACATGCCAGGACAGCGTGACATTGCCCAGTGCCAGCGCCTCGGGCTTCAGGATCTTCATGCGGAAACCCGAAATCATCGTGTGGCCGCCGGGCGTGATCAACCATTCCCGTGTTTGCCACAGGCTGTGGAACGGGGCTTCGGCCGGGGCTGGCCGCGCTGTCACCACCGGCAGTGGAGCGGCCAGCGCCGGCGGTGTGCGGTCCCGCCGGACATCGGGCGCCGCCAAGGCGGCGGCCGGCAGGGTGAGAAGGGCGAACAGGGGTAGGGCGAACAGGGGTAGGGCGAACAGGGGTAGGGCGAACAGGGCTGCGGTGCGATGCATGGGCCCAGCTGTAAGGGCCCGATTGTTCCCCGCCAATGCCCCGGATAAGGGGCAGGGCAGCGGCCTTGCCCCACAACTGCGACAGGCTTTGCCTTTGCCGTCCCATGGGCTAGCAATCCTGGTCATGGAAGCGTGGTTGCAACCAGGTCCACGGATGGCTGCCGCCAGCATTGCGATGCTGGCCGGTGGAGCGCTGATGGCGCAGTTTGCGCTGGATATTGTCGAACGTGGCCGCGATCCGGCCGGCGAGATTGCCCATCTCTATGGCTGGTTCACCATCTGGTCCAACACCGCCGTGGCGCTGATTGCCGGCCATTGCGCCTTGCTGGGCCGCGCCAGGGGGCCGGGGCATCCGGCGCTGCTGGCGGCAAGCGCGGTGTGGATCGCGGTGGTAGGTGTTGTCTACAACACGCTGCTTTCGCAATATAATCATCCGGCCACCGTGGCGCGGCAATTGATCGACATGGTGTTCCACATGATCACGCCGCTGGCCTGGCCGGCCTGGTGGTTGTGGGGCAGGCCGGCCGGGGCGCTGCGCTGGGGCCACCTTGTCGCGGTGTTGCCGCTGCCATTGCTCTATTGCGCCTTCTCGCTCTGGGTCGGCAGCCAGACCGGGCGCTATGCCTATTTCTTCATTGATGCCGGCAAGCTTGGTTGGGGGCAGGTGGCCCTCAACATCATCGGCCTTGCCGGCTTCTTTGTCGGCCTGATGGCCGCCGCCATCGCCTGGGATCGCGCCCGTGCGGTCCAGCCTGTTTCGAGAGGATGAGCATGCACCCCTTCCATCACGCCGCCAGCCAGCCCGACACGCCTGCCATCATCATGGCCGGCAGCGGCGAGACCCTGAGCTATGCCCAGCTGGAGGCCGAATCCAACCGCATCGCCCATCTGCTGCGCGGCCTTGGCCTGCAGCGTGGCGACACCATCGCCATCCTGATGCTGAACGAGATTGATTATCTGCCGATCTGCTGGGCGGCGCAGCGGGCGGGCCTTGTGTATGTTGCCATGTCGACCAAGCTGACCGCGGACGAGGCCGGCTATATCGCGCAGGATTCGGGCGCAAAGGCGATCTTCTGCTCGGCTTCGCTGGCCGCCGTTGCGGTGGCCGCCACGCCCGGCCTGGCGCCGGCGGCGCGGCTGTGCACCGGTGCCGGCGCCGATGGCTGCACCCGCCTGCACGATGCCATAAGGGATCTGTCCGCCACCCGCATCGCCGATGAAAGCGCCGGGCGCGACATGCTCTATTCCAGCGGCACCACCGGCCGGCCCAAGGGCGTGCGCGGCCCGCTGCCGGAAGGGCCGATCGACCAGGTCGATGCGCTCACCGGGCTGGTCGCGCACCTGTACCAGTTCGCGCCGGGCATGATGTATCTCTCGCCGGCGCCGCTCTATCACGCCGCGCCGCTGCGCTATTGCATGAGCGTGCACAAGTTCGGCGGCACCGTGGTGGTGATGGAGAAATTCGATCCGGAAACCTATCTGGCGCTGATCGAGCAACATCGCATCACCCACAGCCAGCTGGTGCCCACCATGTTCGTGCGCATGCTCAAGCTGCCCGAGGATGTGCGCACCAGATATGACACGTCCTCCCTGAAGGTCGCCATCCACGCGGCCGCGCCGTGTCCGGTCGACGTGAAGCACGCCATGATCGCCTGGTGGGGCCCGGTGATCTATGAATATTACAGCGCCACCGAAGGCGCTGGTTTCACGGCCATTTCCCCGCAGGAATGGCTGGCGCGGCCGGGCAGCGTGGGCAAATCCATCCTGGGCGAGATTCGCGTGCTGGATGATGATGGCGCGCTGCTGGGCCCGAACCAGACCGGGCGCATCTTCTTCCATGGCGGCGGCAGCTTCAGCTATCACAACGACGCCGAAAAGACCGCCAGCGTGATGAGCGAACATGGCGCCACCTTCGGGGACATCGGCCATGTCGACGAGGATGGCTATCTGTTCCTCACCGACCGGCAGGCCTTCATGATCATTTCGGGCGGCGTGAACGTCTATCCGCAGGAGGCCGAAAACACGCTGATTTCGCACCCCGAAGTGGCCGATGTGGCGGTGTTCGGCATCCCGGATGCCGAAATGGGCGAGGCCGTTCACGCCGTGGTGCAGCCGCGCGACATGGCGCGCGCCGGGCCGGCACTGGAGGCCGAACTTCTGGCCTATGTGCGTGGAAAACTGTCCCACGTGAAATGCCCCAAGCGCATCGATTTCCGCGCCGAACTGCCAAGGCACGACACCGGCAAGCTCTACAAGCGGCTGCTGAAGGACGAATATTGGGCCAAGGCGGGGTGACCGGCGGCCCGAGGTGCCGGTTTGACCGCGCTGCCGCTGCTGTCTAGGGGCAGGGCCATGTTCGCCGTGCGCCGCCTGTTGCTGCTGGTCTGGCTGTTCATCGCCATGCCGGCGCTGGCGGTGCCAGCGCTGTGGACGGCTTCGCGGGACGGCCAGACGCTGACGCTGTATGGCACCATCCACGCGTTGCCGGTCGGGGCGGACTGGTTCACGCCGAAAGCCCGCGCCGCCTTTGTTGCCGCCGATACGCTGGTGGTGGAAATGGTGGCGCCGGAAGACCCTGGCGGCATGGCCGCAGTGGTGCAGGAAATCGGCTTCCTGCCGGCGCCGGTGCCGATCCGCAACCGGCTGCCCGATGATCTGAAGCCGCGATATGATGCCATGGTGAAGGCCAGCAATCTGCCGCTGGCCAACCTGGACCGGATGAAAAGCTGGTTTGCCGCCATCAGCCTGGTGCAACTGGAAATGCTGATGGCCGGTATCGATCCGGCTGCCGGTGTCGACGTGCGCCTGATCAGCGAGGCCCGCGCCGCCGGCAAGACCTTGCGCGGTCTTGAAACCCCGCGCGGACAGCTTGAACTGTTCAATGGCCTGCCCGAACCCGAACAGCGCCTGCTGCTGGCATCGGCCATC
>JALOSK010000016.1 GCA_025458465.1 Sandarakinorhabdus sp.
GCTCGGCAGGAAATGATGCCCTGCTCTTGAAAGCAGGGGCGCAGGGGCCAGATTCAGCGACATGACCGCTGTTCTGGCCCTTCCCCGCACTTCTGCCCTTGATGCGCGCGCCCGCATCGAACGGCTGGAGTTTCTCCTGGAAGGCGCGGTGCGCATCCCCGGCCTTGGCACCCGCATCGGCGCCGATGCGCTGATCGGCCTGGTACCGGGCGTTGGTGACGCCGCGATGGCGGCAATGGGCCTTTACCTCGTGTGGGAAGCGCGCAATCTCGGCGCCTCGCGCATGACCTTGCTGCGCATGCTGGCCAACGTCGGCATTGATGCGGCGCTGGGCAGCGTGCCGGTGGCCGGCGATGTGTTCGACTTCTTCTTCCGGTCCAACAGCCGCAACCTGAAGCTGATCAGGCGGTTGGCCGCTCAGGCATAATCCAGCCCGACATCGGCGGCCGGCGCACTTTGCGTGATGCGGCCGACGCTGATGTAGGTGACGCCGGTTTCGGCAATGGCGCGAATCGTGTCCAGCCGCACGCCGCCGCTCGCCTCCGTCGGCACCCGCCCCGCCACCAGCGCGACCGCGGCCTTCAGTGTGGGCACGTCCATGTTGTCGAGCAGCAGGCGATCGGCCCCGGCGGCGAGCGCCGGCTCGATCTGGTCGATGCGGTCCACCTCCACCACCACGCCGGCAAGCCCGGCCGCCTTGGCGGCGCGCACGGCGGGTTCAACACCACCGGCCACGGCGATGTGATTGTCCTTGATCATCACGCCATCATCCAGCCGCATGCGGTGATTGGTGGCGCTGCCCATGCGGGTCGCATATTTTTCCAGCGCGCGCAGGCCGGGCAGCGTCTTGCGCGTATCAAGCAGGATGGCGCCCGTGCCAGCGATGGCATCGACATAGGCGCGCGTCATGGTGGCGATGCCGGTCAGGTGCTGCACCGTGTTCAAGGCTGAGCGTTCGGCGGTGAGCAGGGCGCGCGCGTTGCCGCTGATCCGCATCAGATCGGCACCGGCCGCCACGGCCTGGCCTTCCGCCACCAGCGTTTCGATGGCGCAATCGGGATCGAGCGCGCGAAAGAAGGCTTCGGCCAGCGGCAGGCCGGCCACCACGACGGCATCGCGGCTGTCCATCACTGCGGTCAGCCGCGCATCGGCCGGGATCACGGCGTTCGAGGTGATGTCTCCGCCCTGCCCCATGTCCTCCGCCAGCGTGGCAGCGACAAAGGCGGCGGTGTCGAACCCCTCAATCACCCGTCACCCGCACCGGCGAGACATTGCCGGCCATCTCCAGCATGCGATCAAGGCTCTTCTTGGCCTTCACCCGCACGTCTTCCGGCACCTCGATCTGCGGTTTGAGATCGCGCAGGCTGAGGTACAGCTTCTCCATCGTGTTGAGCGCCATGAACGGGCAGGTGTTGCAGCTGCAATTGCCGTCTGCGCCGGGCGCGCCGATGAAAGTCTTGTGCGGTGCGGCCTTCTGCATCTGGTGGATGATATTGGGCTCGGTTGCCACGATCACCGTGGGTTCGGGCGAATTCAGGGCATAGTTGAGGATGCCGCTGGTGGCGCCGATGTAATGCGCCAGCTCCAGAATCGCTGCCGGGCATTCCGGGTGGGCCAGCACCGGGGCCGCCGGATGCTGTGCCTTGAGTTTCAGCAGTTCCGTGACCGAAAACCGCTCGTGCACGATGCAGGTGCCATCCCACAGCAGCATGTCCCGGCCGGTCTTGCGATTGAGCCAGGCGCCCAGATGCTTGTCGGGCGCGAACAATATCTTCTGGTCGGCCGGCAGCTGGTTGATGATCTTTTCCGCCGAGCTGGAGGTGACGATGATGTCGCTCTCCGCCTTCACCGCCGCCGAACAGTTGATGTAGGTCAGGCTCAAGTGGTCGGGGTGCGCGCGGCGGAAGCGCGCGAACTCCTCTGGCGGGCAGCTGTCTTCGAGGCTGCAGCCGGCCTTCAGATCGGGCAGCACCACGGTTTTCTGTGGCGACAATATCTTCGCCACTTCCGCCATGAACTTCACGCCGCAAAAGGCGATCACATCGGCCTCGGTCGCCGCCGCCTTGCGGGACAGATCAAGGCTGTCGCCAACGAAATCGGCAATGTCCTGGATTTCGGGCGCCTGATAATAATGGGCCAGGATGACGGCGTTGCGCTCCTTGCGCAGGCGGTTGATCTCGGCCTTCAGGTCGAGCGCGGGGCCAGTCCCCAGCGGATTCAAGCGGGCATCCATCAGCCTCCTCCCGTCCTTGTCCAGGCATCGCCGGCGCGTGCAACGCGGCCGCGCCGTTCCAGATCGATCAGATGCGCCAGCACGCTGCGGCCGGCCGCCGGATGCAGGCGCTTGTCCACCATGGCATACATGGCGGCGACCATCTGCGGTATCGTGGAAAGCCCTTCGTCGATGGCGCGCAGGATCTGGGTCTCGCGCTGGCGACGATGGGCGAGCAGATGCTTCACGAAGCGCTGCGGATCGGTCACCGGCTCGCCATGCGTGGGGTGATAGATGACGTCGTCACGCGCCATCAGCTTTTCCAGGCTGGCCATATAGGCCGCCATGTCGCCATCGGGCGGAGCAACCACGGTGGTGCTCCAGCCCATGACATGATCGCCGGTGAACAGCGCCTTTTCCTGCTCCAGCGCGAAGCACAGGTGGTTGCTGGTGTGGCCGGGCGTGGCGACGGCGGTGAGCGTCCAGCCCGGCCCCTCGATGCGTTCGCCATCGGCCAGCACATGATCGGGCGCGTAGGTGGCGTCAAAACCGGCATCGGCGCGCGGGCCATCGTCGGCCAGCACCAGCGGCGCGCACCCAACGATCAGGGCGCCGGTGGCGGCCTTGAGCGCCGGCGCCGCGGGCGAGTGATCCATGTGGGTGTGGGTGATGACGATGTGAGACACCGTCTCGCCGGCCAGCGCCGCGATCAGGGCGCGGATATGCGCCGGATCAGCCGGGCCGGGATCGATCACCGCCACGGTGCCGCCGGGCTGGCCCACCACGAAGGTGCCGGTGCCGGTGAAGGTGAAGGGCGACGGATTGCGGGCCAGCAGCCGGCGCACCAGCGGCGAACGCGCGTCCAGCCGGCCATAGGCGGCGCTGTCGGGGTGGCTGGCCAGATCCATGGCCCCCATGTGGCAGCGCTCCGGGCGCCTGTGAAGGGCGGATAAGCAACAACCCGGCTTGGCAAGGCCTCGCCCGTGTCGCATGCGACGGAAAAAGGGAGGTTTCGATGCAGTTCGACGTGGTGATCGTGGGCGGCGGCCATGGCGGCGCGGCGCAGGCGGCGCAGCTCAGGCAGAAGGGCTTTGCCGGCTCGATCGCCATCGTGACGGCGGAAGCGGACCTGCCCTACGAACGCCCGCCGCTGTCGAAAGACTATCTGGCGGGCGAAAAGAGCTTCGATCGCATGCTGCTGCGCCCGCCGGCCTTCTGGGCGGAACGGCAGGTCGAGGTGCTGACTGGCACGCGGGTGACGGCGGTGGATCCGGCGGCCCGGCGACTGGCAACGTTGGCCGGCGACATCGGCTATGGCACGCTGATCTGGGCGGCGGGTGGCGATCCGCGCCGGCTCTCCTGCCCTGGCCATGATCTGGCTGGCATCCACGCCATCCGCACGCGCGCCGATGTCGATGCACTGAAGGCCGATCTTCGCCCCGGCGCGCGTGTGCTGGTGATCGGCGGCGGCTATATCGGGCTGGAATCGGCAGCCGTGCTGGCCAAGCTGGGCCACGCGGTGACCGTGCTGGAGGCCATGGAACGGGTGCTGGCACGGGTTGCCGGGCCGGACTTGTCTGCCTTCTACCAGGCCGAACATCGCGCCCACGGCGTCATCATCGAAACCGGCGCGCAGGTGCTGGCCATCACCGGCGACAATGGCCGCGCCACCGGTGCGACGCTTGCCGGCGGCCGCCACGTGCCGGCCGACGTGATCATCGTCGGCATCGGCATCGTACCAGCCGTGCAGCCGCTGCTGGACGCCGGCGCCAAGGGCGGAAACGGGGTGTGGGTGGACGATCACTGCCGCACCAGCCTGCCCGGCGTGTATGCCATCGGCGATTGCGCGCTGCACGCCAACGCCTTTGCCGGCGGTGCGGAGATCCGCCTTGAATCGGTGCAGAACGCCGCCGACATGGCCGCCACCGTGGCCCGCGCCCTCACCGGCGATCCGGCGCCCTACCACGCGGTGCCGTGGTTCTGGTCAAACCAGTATGATCTGCGGCTGCAGACGATGGGATTGAGCCTTGGCCATGATGCCACCGTGCTGCGTGGCGATCCGGCCACCCGCAGCTTCAGCCTCGTCTATCTGAAACAGGGCAAGGTGATCGCGCTGGACTGCGTGAACGCCGCGCGCGATTATGTGCAGGGCAAGGTGTTGGTGGAACAGGGCGTGGCCGTGCCACTTGAAGCGCTTGCAGATGCCAGCGTGCCGCTGAAAAGCTTTCATCCGGCCTGATCCATGATCGGGCTTACACCTCCGCAGCAAGGGAATTTCACCATGGCCAGCAGGGTCATCCTCACCGTCATCGGCTCTGATCGGCCGGGTCTCACCGCCGCGCTGGCGCAGGCCGTGCTGGACGCCGGCGGCAACTGGCTGGAATCGCACCTGGCGCGGTTGGCCGGCCGCTATGTCGGCAGCGTGCTGGTGGAAATCGCCCCCGATCGGCTGGGCGCGCTGCACAAGGCCGTGGCCGATGTCGATGCCAAGGGCCTCAATGTCAGCCTGGTGGATGCCGGCGAGGCGGCGGATACCGGCACGCGCCTCACCTTGAAGCTGGTCGCGCAGGATCGGCCGGGCATCATCAACGAACTGGCGCAGGCGCTCGGCCCGCTGAAGGTGAACATCGAATCGCTGGAAACCACGACGGAAGACGGCGCCTGGTCGGGCGCTCGCCTGTTCCGCGCCGATGTGGCCGCCAGCCTGCCGGATGGCGTGAGCGCCGCCGAAGTCCAGTCCGCGCTGGAAGGCGTGTCGGCCGAGATCATGGTGGACCTCGACTGAGGCCGGCTCCTCCCCAAAGCGGGCGGTTTGCGCACGCTTCGAAGGGGGGCTAGCCTGAAGCAAAAGCGTTTGGGGAGTGTCGCCATGAGCGAACCATTTGATTTCATCATCGTCGGTGCCGGCTCGGCCGGCTGTGCGCTGGCCAATCGCCTGTCTGCCGATCCCGGCACGCGGGTGGCCCTGCTGGAAGCCGGCGGCAACGACAACAGCATGATGATCCAGATGCCGGCCGGCATCGCCCAGATCATCCCGCCCGACAAGGAAAGCCCGTTCGACTGGTCGTTCTGGACCGAACCGCAGGCGCACCTGGGGGGGCGCAGACTCTATTGGCCGCGCGGCCGGGCGCTGGGCGGCTCGTCGTCGATCAACGGCATGGTCTACATCCGCGGCCATGCCAGCGATTATGATCGCTGGTCGCAGCTGGGGCTCACCGGCTGGGGCTGGGCCGACGTGCTGCCCTATTTCCGCAAGGCGGAAGACAGCGAACGCGGCGCCGACGACTATCACGGCAGCGGCGGCCCGCTGCACACCAGCCGCAAGGGCGCCCTGCCCCATATCCTGAATGCCGCCTTCATCGAGGCAGCGGCGCAGGCCGGTTACAAGCGCACCGACGATTTCAACGGGCCGCAGTTCGAAGGCGCCGGCCAGTATGACGCCACCATCAAGGATGGGGAGCGTTTTTCGGCCGCCAAGGCCTATCTGACGGACGAGGTGCGGCGGCGGCCCAATCTGCAGATCATCACCGGCGCGCAGGCGCGGCGCGTGCTGTTCGAAGGCAAGCGCGCGGTGGGCGTGGAATATGCGCAGGGCAAGGCCGTGCAGAGCGCCATGGCGCGCGAGATCATCCTGTGCGGCGGCGCGGTCAACAGCCCGCAGTTGCTGATGCTGTCCGGCATCGGGCCGGCTGCCCATCTGCAACAGTTCGGCGTGCCAATGGTGGCCGACAGCCCGGATGTGGGCGGCAACCTGCAGGATCACCTGGACGTGATCGTGCAATGGCATTGCAGCCAGCCGATCACGCTGAACAGCAACGCGAAATTCATCAACAAGATGATCGCGCTGGGCAAATGGGTGTTCGGCCGCACCGGCAACGGCGCCCACATGCCAACGCCCGTCGGCGCCTTCCTGTCCACCCGCGAAGGCCTGGCGGCACCCGATATCCAGATGCACTTCATGCCGGTGCGCGGCAATCCGCATGGCCGCGGCCAGATGGACGGCGGCCATGGCTATCAGCTGCACGTGTGCCAGCTGCGCCCGGAAAGCCGCGGCACCATTCGGCTGAAGTCGCCCGATCCGCTGGCCGCGCCGGCCATCGATCCCAATTATCTGTCGGCGCCCGAAGATGTCGAAACGCTGCTGAACGGGGTGGAAATGGCGCGCCGAATCGGCGGCCAGCCGGCCTTCGCGCCCTACAATGCCGGCGAGGCCTGGCCGGGCCCCGATGTGCGGGATCGCGGCCAGTTGCTGGAAATGATGCGCGGCTGGGCGGAGACCATCTATCACCCGGTCGGCACCTGCCGCATGGGCGTGGACGACCGGGCAGTGGTTGATGGCCAGTTGCGCGTGAACGGCGTGGAAGGGTTGCGGGTGATCGATGCCAGCGTGATGCCGTATCTCGTCTCGGGCAACACCAATGCCCCCACCATCATGATTGCCGAAAAGGCGGCGGACATCATCGCGGCGCGCACCAAGCTTGAGCGCAAACTGGGGCTGGCCGCGTGAGCGCGGCGCCCTTTACCATCCCGGTCAACGAAGCCGAGGTAGCGTGGATTCGCGACCGCGTTGCGGCCTATCGCTGGTTCGAGGAGCCGCCGGGCGCCGGATGGCGGCACGGCGCCAATCGCGATTACATGCAGCGGTTGCAGGCACATTGGCTGGAACGCCACGATTGGGCGGCAGCCGTTGACCACCTGAATCGCCTGCCACACTGGCGCGTTCAAGCGGGCGAGGATGGCGGCAAGCCCTTCCACCTCCATTGCATCCACCTGCGCTCCAGCCGGGCCGATGCGCGGCCCTTGCTGATCGCCCACGGCTGGCCCGGCTCGATTCTGGAATTCGATGCCATCATCCAACGGCTCGCCGAACCCGAAGACCCATCAGCCCCGGCCTTCCACGTCGTGGCGCCATCGCTGCCGGGCTATGCCTGGTCTGATCGGCCCACGGCCCCCATCGGCCCGCGCGAGGTGGCCCGCCGCTATGACGCGCTGATGGGTGCGCTTGGCTATGATCGCTATGTCTATCAGGGCGGCGATTGGGGCTGCGTGATCGGTGGCTGGATCGGCCTTGATTCGGCGCGCGTCGCGGCCATCCATCTCAACGGCTTCGGCCTGCGGCCTGCCGACATGGCGCCAACCACGCCGGAAGAGGCAGACTGGCTGCAAAAGGCCGTCGCAACCCGCGATACAGAGACCGCCTATCTGCAACTGCAGGGCACCAAGCCGCAGAGCCTGGGCTTTGCGATGATGGATTCGCCGATAGGCGTCGCCGCCTGGTTCGCCGAAAAGTTCGTGGGCTGGTCAGACGTGGCGGGGGACTATACCGATCCGCCCTTCACGATGGACCAGATGCTCACCAACATCATGATCTATCTGACCACGCGCAGCTTCCTGACGGCCACGTGGATCTATCGCGGCATGTTCCTGGAAGGCGGATTCGCGATGCCGAAGGGGCGCCGGGTGGAGGTGCCGACCGGCGTGGCGGCCTTCCCGCGTGACCTGCTGGCCTTCCCGCCCCGCCCCATGGTCGAACGCGGCTACAATGTCGCGCACTGGACAACCATGCCGCGCGGCGGCCACTTTGCCAGCCTTGAGGAACCGGAACTTTTTCTGGCCGACCTCAGGGCCTTCGTCGCCAGTCTGTGATGGCTGAACCAATCTGGGACGTTTCGCCCGGTCTGACCGAATATCCGGTGGCACTGGCGCGCATGCAATCAATCGCCGCGGGCATCCGGGGCGGATCCGAACCGGAACGCATCTGGCTGGTCGAACACCCACCACTCTACACGTCGGGCACAAGTGCGGCGCCCGCCGAACTGGTGGACGCCACTCGCTTTCCGGTTTTCCCGGCGGGCCGGGGCGGACGCTATACCTACCACGGGCCCGGGCAGCGCGTAGCATATGTGATGCTCGACCTGGCGTCGCGCGGGCGCGATGTGCGGTGCTTTGTCGCCGGTCTGGAAGACTGGATCATCGCTGCGCTGTCGGAGTTTGGCGTGGCTGGGCGAATCATCCCAGGCAAGATTGGCGTTTGGGTGGAATCGCCTGCTGGCCCCGCAAAAGTGGCCGCCATCGGCGTGAGGGTGCAACGGTGGGTCAGTTTTCACGGTTTCGCCGTCAATGTGGACCCGGACCTCGATCATTTCACGGGGATTGTACCTTGCGGCCTCTCGGAACCCGTTACCAGTTTGGCGGCACTGGGTTGTGCAGCCAGCATGGCGGATATCGATGCAGCGCTGGCCCGGCATTTGCCCGCCCTGCTGGCACGTCTCGTCGCATGATGGATGGCGGAAAGCAGGAGACGCTTGCAGGAATTCTCGCGTCCCGCTAATGTCTACCACTGTTGGGGGATTAAAGACCTGCCGTCCCAACTCGTCCTGGGTTCAGGCGATACCGTCCAAGGAGTTAAAAAATGATCGAGAAGCTCAAGACTGCCTCGCTGATCGCTGGCGCCGCCCTGCTCGTCGTCGCTTGCGGCGAAAAGAAGGCTGAAGAAGCCCCGGCCGCCGAAGCTCCGGCTGCTGAAGAAGCCGCTCCGGCCGAAGCCGCCCCGGCTGAAGCCGCCCCGGCCGAAGGCGCTGCTGATGCCATGGCTCCGGCCGCTGACGCCGCCGCTCCGGCCGCTGAAGCCGCTCCGGCTCCGGAAGCCGCTCCGGCTCAGTAATTCGACTTTTCGTCGAATTGGATTATGAAGGGCCGTCCCGTTCGGGGCGGCCCTTTTTCCTTGGGAAGGATGTTTGAATGAGCCTGGCACAGATCACCGAAACGATGACGGAGCGCATGGGCGCCGGTGGCCAGTTCAAGAAATCGGTGAAGTTCGATTTCGGTGCGGACGGCTTGGTCCGCATTGACGATACGGTTTCGCCGGTCGTGGTAAGCAACGAAGATGGTCCCACGGCCTGCACGATCAAGGTGAGCATGGCCGATTTCATGGATATCGCAACCGGCAAGCAAAATGCCCAGATGGCCTTCATGATGGGCAAGCTGAAGATCGACGGCGACATGTCAGTGGCGCTGTCGCTCGGTTCCATTCTGGGCTGAGCCACTCTCTGTGTTGCCGGAGCCAGCCCCTGCTGGCTCCGGAACCCGTTTTTTTGCGATGGTGTTACCTGCGTGAATCGCCCGTTTCATTGGCTGTTGCTTGTGGCCACGATCGCCAGCGGTGCCGCGCATGCGGCCCCTTCGGCGAAGAAGCGCGCCATTCCCGTCCGGAAGGCAGCGCCACAGATCTCCCCAAAAAAGCCCGTGGTGGACGAACTGCCCCAGACACCGGGGATCATGGTTCCACGCGCGGTGACGTTGACACGCGCGACGCCTGCCGAAAACCGGGCCCACGACGTGTGGACTCTGCGCGCGGCGCTCAACGTGGCGGCGCTCCAATGCCAGTATTCGCCATTTCTGCGAACGGTCGACAATTACAACAAGATGCTCAGCAAGCATTCCCGCGAGTTGGCGGCAGCACAAACGTTGATGCAGGCACATTTCCGGCGCACCCAAAAGGCCGGCGCCGTTGCCTTCGATCGGTACAACACACGAAGCTACAACAGCTTCTCGACACTCGATGCGCAGTATAATTTCTGTCAGATTGCTGGCCAGATCGGGCAATCCTTGCGCATGACAGACGTGGGGACCATGGGCAAACTTGCCGAGACAGCACTGCCACAGCTTCGCGCGGCGTTGCGGCAGGTCCCGGTTGCAGCAGGCTTGAACGTCCCGCCACCGCCCGAGATGCCTGATTTCCGGTTCAACGAACTGGCGCTCGTCGATAACTGACCCATGGTCCAGGGCATCGGCAAGCCCTGCCTTGGTCGGCGTACTTTGGACACAAAAAGAAGGGGAGGCGACCAAGGTCGCCTCCCCTCTTTTTGGTTGACCTGTCGGCCGCTTACTGCGGCTGGCAGGGACCGCTGGACACCGGAGCGGGAGCACCGCTGAAGGTGATTTCCACGCGGCGGTTCTGCGGCTCACGCACACCGTCAGCCGTTTCCACCAGCGGACGCGCTTCACCGAAGGCTTCGGTGGCGACCGCATCGCTCGGCACACCCTTGCCGGCCAGATAGGCCTTCACGGCGTCAGCGCGACGCTGGGACAGACGGACGTTGTAATCGTCCTTGCCCGACTTGTCGGCGTGGCCAGCCAGTGCAACGCGGGTCTGGCCGGTCGCGGCGTACTGTTCGGCAGCGCGATCCAGAATCGCAGCGGCTTCAGCCGTGATGTCCGACTTGTCCCAATCGAAGAAGACCAGGAACGGACCCGGCGTCACAGCCGGCGGCGGGCACGGCGGCAGCGGAGCTGGCGGCGGCGGCGGCGGCGGCGGCGGAGGCGGCGGCGGCGGCGGCGGCGGAGCGGCCTTCTCGAAGAAGTTGTAGGTCAGCGTCAGCAGCAGGCTGTGGCTGCGGAAGCGTGTGTCCACCGGCAGGCCGTTCGTGGTGAAGGCATTAACGCCGCCCACGTTCAGGAAGCGGTACTTCAGGCCGATGTCGACATTGTCGCTGACCGGCTTGTAAACACCCGCCAGGATGTTCCACGCAAAGGAGGTGTCGGAATCATCGAGGAAGACGTTGCCCGGCGAGACCAGAGCCTGATCCGCCAGCTGAACCCGGGCGATACCGGCACCGGCGCCGATGTAGCCGCCGAAGTTGTTGTCCTTGCCGCCGAAATCGACGAGGCCGTTCAGCATGAAGGCAAGCGCGCTGGCCGAACCAGCGGCGTCACGATACTGCCTCACCAGCGGGATGCTGGTACCGTTGCCGAACGGAATGGCCGGCGGCGGGTTGTCGACATAGCTGTCGCGATTGCGGCCACGGATGTAGTTCAGCGCAAATTCCGTGCGGAAACCGCCGAAATCATAGCCGATGTTGCCACCAACATCGAAGCCGGGCAGGTACACATGGCGGATGGAATTTTCCACCGTGCTGGCACCATTGGCCGTCGAAATGTCAAGCGTCTGGTTCTGCACCAGGCTGACACCCGCTTCGAGACCGATATACCAAGCCTTGTCCTTGGCGACAGCAGCACCCGAAAGTGCCGTGGCGGCAAGAGCGAGGCCGATTGCGAACTTGCGCATCGTCATCCCCTTTGTTCGTGCCACGACCATTTGTGGCATCTGGGGCGTGTCTATCGCAGGCCGTAATGAACAGGCAAGTGCGGATTTGCCCATAATGTTGCCGCCCGGCCACAGGTTGCCTTCGAAAGCACTGTTCGCATCGCAACTCAAGTGGCCAGGATACCCTGCGACGCAAGTGCAGCAAGCAAGGCCGTCAGCGCCGATCGGGCCTCTGCGTCCACGGTTGCGCCACCCATCGGCGGCGCGATCGTGACCGGCGGCGCTGCCAACAGGGATCGTCCGCCAATTTCCAGACCGGCAACAGGCCAGGCCGATTGCCAATCCCCGCGATGGATCAACATGATGCCCTCGTCCAGCACCAGAGCGGAAAGCCCGTCGCGCGGTGTTTGTGGCAGCCATCCAGGGTTCTGCCATTGCACCAGCGTGCCCGCCGGATGGCTCCAGGCAGCCGCCCCGCCCTGCGGCACGATGTGTGTCTCGCCCGATTCCGGCTGCGTCGGCGGCACGATCTGGCTTCGCGACGCCACGGCCAAGGCAACCATGCTGTCAAGCGCCAGCACGGCTTCGTTGTGGGTGACATCTTTCTGGCTCTGGCCAGCAGCAATCAAGGGCAGGCCGAGGCGTGGTGTTTCAGGCATGGACGTCTCCCGATCAAGGAATTGCGAGTATGGCGGACCGTCCCAGCGTGTGGCCGACTTGCGCCACCTCAAGCCACAGCGGCCCTGAACGATCGGCGCAGCGCCACGTCGGCGCGGTCACTTCAAGCGTTTCGATAACGCTTGTCCCGTCCCGGAGCGTAAGTCGCCAGAGCGGGTTGGGCTCCGCCAAGGGAACGTCGGTCAGATCAGGCCAGCCAAAGCCCGCTCGGCTCTGCGGGATCCAGTCAAACTGGATTTCCCCGGATGACCTGGAATGGCGAAGATGCACCGGGGCCAGCGGACGCAGGGCTTCGCCGCCAATTGTCGCCCACACGGGTGACATATCAGAGTCTCCGCTGCCCAGCAGCCGGAGCCGAACGGCCTCGCCAAGGCGTTCTATCGGCAGGGATAGTTGCAGCAGTGCGGCTGGATCCAGCACAACGAAGGCTTCGTCCGCCCCATGGGTCGGCACGGCCCAATCGGTGCCACGGCGACCGCGGAGCAGGCCGGACAGGCGAAACCGACGATCACCCAACGGCAAGGCATGCGCGAACTGAATGAGTTCATCGCCAACCATTGCCAAATTGCCGCCAGCAAGAACCGCCGCACGGCTGCGACCCTCAAGCCACATTCCGTCTGACAGAAGTTCCACGTCGACCGACGCCAACTCGTCCCACGTGGCCGGATTTGCCGAAGCCAATGCCGTGAGCGTTCGCCCCATGGTGGCTGGCGCCGGCAAGATGCCAATGCCGGTGTAACTCATGCCGCCATCCAGGCTCATGGCCACGCCGGCCCGTCGCCAGCCAGCAGCTTGCCCGGCACCGGCCAGCCATAGACGGGGGCGGTCCGGCAGTTCGCCGGGCAACGGCGGCAGATCCATGACGACAAGGGTGGTTGGGCCGGCCGGCACGTCACCATGGACAAGCGCCCGCCCACCATCGCTGGCCGAGAAGGGTGCATAGGATGCGCCGGCCCGCACAAGATCGAGGCTCAGCACGAAGCCTTCGAAGCGGCATTCGACCACCTGCCAGACCCCATCCGGAAGGACGAGGATATCACCCGGGGTGATGCCCAGAAATCGCCAGGGAAGGCGCAAGGATCGGCGCTGCCGCTTTGCCGTCGCACGGACCAGCAATTCCGTGCAAAGCCGCTTGGCAGCAGGCGCATCAAGCCCAATGGGCAATGCGATGATGTCCGTTCGTGCGCCAGGCTGGATCCGTGATCGCTGCAATCCGGGCTGATAATCCCGCTCCACATCATAGTAGCTGATCTCGATCACGTCGGGGACCGATCCGGCGGCCATGCGCCGTTGCCGATCACGGTCAGGCCTTGCGCCAGGGCCACCCTCGACTGCACTCGCATCCAGCGCATGGTCGAGGTTCAATGACAACGGCTGCACCGCCGTTCCGACCAGTCGCACCCCGCCGGCAAGCACGGCGCCCGTGGCCGTCAAGATCGGACCGAGAGTGTCAGAAAAGGGGCCACTTGCTCCGATGTAGAGGCCATCAACCGATGGAAATTGACCCGTTGTGGTCAATGCCAAACCAATGTTGCTCGCCATCGTCGGGATCGCTTCGCCCAGATCGACGGGCCCATTGGAAGCAAGAACCTCGAACGACAGATTGGGCAAGCGATTGCCGAACTCGGCCAACTGGAGATCTTCGAACACCACATAGGAGCAGCCACGAAACGCGGGTGCCACGCCCTCGGCCGCAGCAATCAACGGGTCCGCCGGCTGGCGCTCCCCGCCCCGGTGAACGCGCATCGATGCCGGCACAAGCCACTGGCCGCCAGCATCCCGGATCAATTTGCCATCGGCCCATATCCGGCCAATGTCGACAATGCTGCCCGCGCACAACAGAACCGCAAAGCTGGCGGAATAGGCATAGTTCGTGGTGCTCGGGCCGCGCTTGCCGCCTCCGGTTTGCGATACGGTCTCGCGCACCGGCGTGGCCCAGATCACGTTGCCGCTCAGCCGCATGCGACCGCTGAGCAAAGGGATCGGTTCCCCATAACTGGCCGCCTGGACTTCGGGTGTTGCCCGACGGCCTTCCCGGCGCGGGCTGCCCAGCAGTCGCCGATCGACACTGCCGCCCACCAGCGTGCCGATCAGCCCCCCCACGGGGCCAAGCACGGCGCGCCCCAAGACGCCAAGCACCAGAGTTGCCATGGCAATCCTCCTTTGGTTGGAGCCTATCGGACGCCCGGCAAGGCCCAGATGGCCGCAACGGGCCAGTCCGTCGGCACGGGCGATTCCACCACGCGACCCAAGCCAGCGTGAGCATGAATCATGCCGGTTTCACTCAGAACAGCGAGGTGGCGATGGCCCCGCGCCAGTTCAAAGGCGATCAGGTCCCCCGGCCGCCCCTGCTTCAGGCGCCGACATCCCAGGCTCTCCATGGTTGCGGCCATCAGATCAGCATGATCGCCAGTCAGTGCATAAGCTGGAACCCGCCCCAACGAAACACCGGCGCCAGTGGCGGCCAGAAGAGCGACCCCGATGCAATCGAGGCCCACGCCGGGCGTGCGGCCCTGCGCGCGAAAGGGTGTGCCCAAGCCAGATCTGGCTGCCGCCAGCGCGGCCTTGCGGCGCCGTGAAAGGCGCTGCACCGATTTGTGCGCGCTGATCATCCGATTTCATATCGGGTCAGCAGGTCGCCGCCGGGTACATGCGGTTCACCACGAAAGTTCAGGCCATTGCCAAACCGGTCGCGACAGGTGGCAAATCGCTTGTCACAGCCCTCCCGCAGCAAGACGCGCGTGCCGACAGCCAGAGAGAGT
>JALOSK010000223.1 GCA_025458465.1 Sandarakinorhabdus sp.
GGCGGCAAGCTTTCGAAGGATGGCGAGCTGGCGCTGGATGTCGGCGCCTATGCCGCGCACATGGCGGCGCTGCTGGGCGCGCACATCATCAAGGTGAAGCTGCCCACCGCGCACATCGAACAGAAGGACGCGGTGAAGGCCTATGAGGGCGGCGACTGGTCCACCCAGGACAAGCGCGTTGCCCACGTGGTGAAATCCTGCCTGAATGGCCGCCGGCTGGTGGTGTTCTCGGGCGGTGCCACCAAGGGCACCGATGCGGTGTTCGAGGATGCGATTGCCATCCGCGATGGTGGCGGCAACGGCAGCATCATCGGCCGCAACACCTTCCAGCGCCCCCGCGCCGAAGCGCTGGCGATGCTGGACAAGATCATCGACATCTATCTGGGCAAGGCGTGAGGGGCGGGGGCTTCTGCCCCCACCCGTCATGCTGGCGAAGGCCAGCATCCACCGTGGAAGCGGCGCAATCGGCAAAGTGGATGCTGGCCTTCGCCAGCATGACAGGGTTTGCAAGACATGACTGACGACGAACTGGTGCCGCTGCCGGCGGATTTCGCTGACCGCTTCGAACAGGAAGCGCGGCCGCCCTGCCAGCTCTATGTGATCTCCCCGGCGCAGATCGTGCTGCCGGCCTTCACGCAAAGCCTGAAGGCGGCGCTGGATGGCGGCCCGGTGGCGGCGTTCCAGCTGCGGCTGAAGGACGTGAGCGATGATGACGTGCTGCGCGCCTGCGAGGCGTTGCTGCCCATCACCCAGGCGGCAGACGTGGCCTTCATCCTCAATGATCGCGCCGATCTGGCGGCGAAGGCCGGCGTGGACGGCGTGCACCTGGGGCAGGGCGATGGCAGCATTGAACAGGCGCGCACGCTGCTGGGCGCCAATGCCCAGATCGGCCGCACCTGCCACGACAGCCGGCACCTGGCGATGGAGGCTGGCGAGGCCGGTGCCGATTATGTCGCCTTCGGCGCCTTTTACGACACCACCACCAAGCCCAGCCACTATCGGCCGACGCCTGAAATCCTGCGCTGGTGGACCACGCTGTCGCAACTGCCGTGCGTCGCCATCGGCGGCATCTTCCCGCACAATGCCGCACCGCTGGTGGAGGCCGGGGCCGATTTCATCGCGGTGGTACGCGCCGTGTGGGAGCATGAAGGCGGGCCGGGCGCCGGTGTGAAGGCTTTTGGCGGGGTGCTGGGCTGGTAACCCGTCAGGCTTGACCAGGGCCGTTGTCGCGGCCACTGTATTGCTGTTGCAATACGGGAGTGCAGGATGCGCAAGACAATTTCGGCGGCGACGGCGGCGATCGGGTTGATGGCGGGGAGCGCGGCGGCTGGAACAACAGCCGGGCCCGCGCCTGCACCCGAACCGGTTCAGGTGATGGTGCTCGGCACCTATCACTTTGGCAATCCTGGGCTTGATATCAACAACATCAAGGCAGATTCGGTGCTCACGCCGGCTCGCCAGCAGGAGTTGGAGCGGGTCGCCACGGCGCTTCTGGCATTCCGGCCGACGAAGGTGATGGTAGAACGGCAGAGCGCATCGCCCGACCTTGCAGACCCCGATTACCCGAAGTTTGACGCGGCGATGCTGGCCAGCAGCGCCAATGAGCGGGTGCAGATCGGCTATCGCATCGCCCGCCTTGCCGGCCTGGCTTCCGTGCAGGGCATCGACGAACAGCCCGGCCCCGGCGAACCCGACTACTTCCCGTATGGCAAGCTGCAGGCCACAGCGGATCGCCTGGGCAAGACGCCGCTGCTGCAATCGTTGCATGCCGACACCGCCGCCTGGCTGAAGGATTTCGAGGCGGCGCAGAAAAGCAGCAGCATCGGCCAGTTGCTGCTGCGCATGAATGATCCGGATGGGCTGCAGGGCAAGATGGATTTCTATTACAGCGCGTTGGCCGTCGGCGACCGCGATGACCAGGCCGGCGCCGATCTCAATGCCATGTGGTATCTGCGCAACGCCAAGATTTTCAGCAAGCTGATGCTGGCCTCGAAGCCCGGCGACCGGGTGCTGGTGGTCTATGGCAGCGGGCATCTGTTCTGGCTGAAGCATTTCGCCCGGCACGCACCGGGCTTTGTGGATGTGGATGTGACACCCTATTTGCAGCGGGCCCGCTGAAACCTCTCCTGTTGGCAACGACGATGGGACAGGTTATGGGCGCCATCGCTCTTTCGCAGTCCCGTTCCCCCATTGCAGGCCGCGCACCCGCCGGCCGCCAGGATATTGCCATGGTCGCCCATTCGTCGCTCATCACCGTCATGGAAAAGGCCGCGCGCAAGGCTGCGCCCAAGCTGCGCCGCGATTTCGGGGAGGTGGACGCGCTGCAGGTCAGCCGCAAGGGCCCGGCCGATTTCGTTTCCAATGCGGATCGTGCCGCCGAAGCCACGGTGGTTGAAGTGCTGCGCCACGCCCGGCCCGATTGGGGGCTGGTGCTGGAGGAGGGCGGCGAGCTGAAGGGCGAGGATGATCGCTGCCGCTGGATCGTCGATCCGCTGGATGGCACGTCCAATTTCCTGCACGGCATTCCGCACTTTGCCATTTCCATCGCCGCCGAGATTGATGGCGAGGTGCAGGCCGGCCTCATCCACCAGCCGTTGACCGGTGAAAGCTTCTGGGCGGAAAAGGGCCGGGGCGCGTGGCTGTCCGATCGCCGCCTGCGGGTTTCGGGCCGGCGTGAACTGAACGACTGCCTGATCGCCACCGGCATTCCCTATCAGGGCCATGGCAACCGCGCGCAGTTTTCCGCCATCCTGGAAGCGGTGATGCCCGAAGTGGCTGGCGTGCGCCGTTTCGGTGCAGCCAGCCTGGACCTGGCGTGGCTGGCGGCCGGGCGCTTCGATGGCTTCTGGGAAACCGGCCTGTCCTATTGGGATGTGGCGGCCGGCATGCTGCTGGTGCGCGAAGCGGGCGGCTTCGTCTCGGATTTTCGCGGTGGGCAGGACATGGTGCAGCGCCGCGAGATCATCGCCGGCAACCAGTCCATCCAGTCGCGCCTGCACAAGCTGGTGGCCAGCACCCTGCGTTGAGCGCTGGCTGGCATTTGTGCCGGGAACCATGACAAAATGTCGCATTTTTCGCGCGCGCCGCCTTGCCCCGCGCGGGCGGCGCGGCTAATCACGTTGCATTGCAACAGTGAGGTTTCCCCCGGCCATGTCGGCCATTGCCTCTGAATATCTGCCGGTGCTGCTGTTCTTCTTCGTCGGCATCGCCTTCGCGCTCATCTTCGTCGGTGCGCCCATTGCGGTGTCCGCGCTCACTGGCACGGCCAAGCCCGATACGGTGAAGCTTTCGGAATATGAAAGCGGCTTCCCGGCCTTTTCCGATGCGCGCACCAAGTTTGGCGTGCAATTCTATCTGGTGGCGATCCTGTTCATCGTGTTCGATCTTGAAGCCGCCTTCCTGTTCCCGTGGGCTGTCAGCCTGCACTGGGGTGGGGAGCCGGCTTGGTGGGCGATGATGGAATTCCTGGGCGAACTGGCCATCGGCCTTGTCTATGCCTGGAAGGTGGGAGCACTGGAGTGGGAGTGATGGACGACCGACAAGGCCTTGTGGTCCCCGGCGGCGCAATCGCCCTGCCGGACAACAATCGTGACCAGTTCCTGGGCGACGTGTCGAAGGAAGTGGCGGACAAGGGCTTTCTTGTCACCTCCACGGAAGACCTGTTCCACTGGGCGCGCACCGGCAGTCTGTGGTGGATGACGTTCGGATTGGCCTGTTGCGCGGTCGAGATGATGCACACCAACATGCCGCGTTATGATCTGGAGCGCTTCGGCGTCGCGCCGCGTGCCAGCCCGCGCCAGTCGGACGTGATGATCGTGGCCGGCACGCTGTGCAACAAGATGGCCCCGGCGTTGCGCCGTGTGTACGACCAGATGGCCGAGCCGCGCTATGTGATCTCGATGGGCAGCTGCGCCAATGGCGGCGGCTATTATCACTACAGCTATTCGGTGGTGCGCGGCTGTGACCGCATCGTGCCGGTGGACATCTATGTGCCCGGCTGCCCACCCACGGCCGAGGCTTTGCTGTATGGCATCCTGGCCCTGCAGAAGAAGATCCGCCGCGTCGGCGTGTTCGAACGGTAAGCCATGGCCAT
>JALOSK010000224.1 GCA_025458465.1 Sandarakinorhabdus sp.
GCGGCATCATCGATGCTGGCACGCACCTTCAGGCCGGCGCCATCGCCCATCGGCTTGCCATCGGGGCCCAGCGCCACGCGGCGCGGGGTGCGGGCGCGGGCGGCAAACTTGTCCCAGGGCAGACGTTCGGCTTCGCGCAGGGTGCGCACGGTGATCAGGCCGATGGCGCCGGCGGCTTCGGCAGCCACCGCCTTCGACGTGCGGGCAAGGTGGGCGGCCACCTCGCTGTTCATGCCGGCGGGCGCGCCGGCCAGCACCACGACATGTTTGCCGCGCACATCAAGGCCAGCAAAATCGTCGATCCCCTGCGAAGCGTCCTTGAGGCCATAGCCGGCGAACACCAGCCCGCCCGAAACCTCCTCCGCACCTGTGGTGTCGCCCGGCGACAAAACGAGGCCCTTGCCGTTTTCCAGCGTCAGCGTGCTGCCGGGCAGTGCCAGCGTTGCGGTTTCCGTGTCGCTGGCAAAGCGGCTTTCGGCAAAGGTGATGCGCTGAAACCAGCCGTCGCTGCCGGCGGGCTGCAGGCCGGCGCGGGCGAAGGCCTGCGCCACATAGTTGGCGGCAATCTCGTGCCCTGGCGTGCCGATGGCGCGGCCCTGCAGCAGATCATCGGCAAGGAAAGCCACATGCGCGCGGAACGATGCGGCCAATGGATCCTGCAACGCATCCTTCCGGGGATCAGCGGGGGCCTTCTGGGCGATGGCGGGGGCTGCGGCGATGAGCGGCAGGGCGAGAAGGGCGGCGCGCATGTGCTTGTTCATTGGCGTTGCCTAACAGCCCGGCTATGAACCGGCAAATGGTTCGAATGACAGGTGAGGACAGGTTGATGCTGAAGCGTATCCTGCTGTGGCTGCTGGCGGCGACCCTTATGATGGGCAGCCTGCCGGCAACAGCCCGCGAAAACGCTGCCGCGCCAACCAGCATCGCGACGCTGGTTGGCCAGGTGAACGTGCCGTATGAACAATTCACCCTGCCCAACGGCCTGCGCGTGATTGTCCACACCGATCGCAAGGCGCCCATCGTCGCCGTCAGCGTGTGGTATCACATCGGTTCCAAGGACGAACCGGCCGGCAAGACCGGCTTTGCCCACCTGTTCGAACATCTGATGTTCTATGGCAGCGAGAACAACGACGGCGTGTTCTTCAAGAAGCTGGAGGACGTGGGTGCCACCGATGCCAACGGCACCACCTGGTTTGATCGCACCAACTATTTCCAGAACGTGCCAACGCAGGCGCTGGAACTGGCGCTGTTCCTGGAATCGGATCGCATGGGCTGGCTGCTCGGTGCGGTGACCCAGGAAAAGCTCGATGCGCAGCGCGGCGTGGTGCAGAATGAAAAGCGGCAGGGCGACAACCGCCCGCTGGGCCTGACCGAATATGCCACGCTGAAGGCGCTGTTCCCGGCGGGCCATCCCTATGCCCACAGCACCATCGGTTCGATGGCCGATCTGAATGCGGCCAGCCTTGGGGATGTGCAGTCGTGGTTCCGCGCCAATTATGGCCCCAACAATGCCGTGCTGGTGCTGGCCGGCGATATCGATGCCGCCACCGCGCGGCCGCTGGTGGAACGCTATTTCGGCGCCATCGCGCGCGGGCCGGAGGTGACGCGCCTTGATGCCCCGGTGCCGCGCTGGACGACAGAACGCCGCGAGACGCTGAACGATCGCATTCCCACCGCGCGCATTGGCTGGAACTGGGTGCTGCCCGGCCGGCTCGACCGCGCCGCCACCATGGCCGATATCGCGCTGACCGTGCTGGCCGGCGGCGCGTCCTCGCGCCTTTACAATGAACTTGTCCGCGAAAAGAAGCTGGCCGTGGCGGTCGGCGGCGGCGTGCAGGCCTTTGAAAAGGTGAGCATGGCCGAACTGGAGGTGACGCTGGCGCCCGGTGTGACCACCGGGCAGGTGGAAGCCGCCGTGCAGGCGGTGATGGCCGAATTCCTGGCCAAGGGGCCCACGCCCGACGAGGTGGCGCGCGTCGCCACCCGCACCGTGTCCAACACCATCCGCGGCCTTGAGGCCGTTGGCGGTTTTGGCGGCAAGGCGGTCGCGCTGGCCGAAGGCGCCGTCTATGCCGGCAACCCGGATTTCTACCGCACCGAACTGGGCTGGTATGCCAATGCCACGCCAGCCGACGTGCAGGCGGCCGCCCGCGAGTGGCTGGGGCAGGGCGCCTATATCCAGACCGTGCTGCCCGGTGAGCGCCCCGCGGCGGAAGACGTGCCGCCGCCGCCCAAGGTGGCGGCCAGCGCGCCGCCGCCCAAGGGCCCGCCGCGCATGGCCGAACCGGCCGTGGGGGCGCCGGCACCGCTGCAGTGGCCGGCGATCGAACGTTTCACCCTGGCCAATGGCCTGAAGGTGGAGTTCGCCCGCCGCACCACGGTGCCGCTGGTGCGCATGATGCTGGCCGTGGATGCCGGCATGGCTGCCGAGGATCGCCGCCGGCTGGGCATCCAGTCGATGGCGCTGGGCCTGCTGGATGAAGGCGCCGCCGGCATGACGGGCCCGCAGATTGCCGAGGCGCGTGAACGGCTGGGCGCCGGCATCGGTGCATCGGCCGGGCTCGACACCAGCCAGCTCACCCTTGATGCGCTGGCGTCCAACCTGCCGCAATCGCTGAAGCTGTTTGCCGATATCGTGCAGCGCCCGGATTTCCCCACCGGCGAGATCGAACGCGTGCGCGGCCAGCAGTTGACCGCGCTGGAACAGGAAAAGACCAACCCGGTTGCGCTGGCGCAGCGCATTCTGGTGCCGGCGCTGTATGGCCCGGATCACCCCTATGGCGCGCCGCCCAGCGGCCTTGGCACCAGCGACGGCGTGAAGGCCATCACCCGCGATGATCTGGTGGCCTGGCACAAGGTCTGGATCCGGCCCGAACGCGCCACCCTGTTCGTGGTGGGTGACATCACGGCGCAGGCGCTGAAGCCGCTGCTGGAAACCCATTTCGGCAAATGGCGGCCCGATCCGTCGGCCACGCCTGCCGTGGTGCCCAATGCCGCCCCGCCGCCGCCGATACCGGCGCGCATCATCCTGGTGGACCGGCCGAACAGCCCGCAAAGCGTGATCTTTGCGGGCAGCCTTACCGGGCTGGAAGGCCGCATGGACCTGATCGCCCACCGCGCCGCCGCCGACGTGCTGGGCGGGCTTTCGACCAGCCGCATCAACACCAACATCCGCGAGACGAAGAACTGGGCCTATGGCGCCTACGCCGGCCTGTCGGGCGGCGCCGGGCAGCTGTACAGCCTGGTCTATGCCCCGGTGCAGACCGATCGCACCGGCGACAGCATCCGCGAGATGATTGCCGACATCGCGGCGATCCGCACGTCGCGCCCGATCACCCAGGAAGAACGCACCCGCAGCATCGCCAACAGCGTGCTGGCGCTGCCCGGCGAATTCGAACGCGGCAATGCCCTGCTGGGCGCGCTGGCCAACAACAAGCGGCTGGGCCGGCCCGACGATTATTATGTCACCGCCGCCAGCCGGCTGGGCGCGCTGACCACCGATGATCTCAATCTGGCGGTGCGCCACTTCACCACCGACACGATGCTGTGGGTGGTGGTGGGCGATGCCGCCAAGGTGGAACCACAGCTGAAGGCGCTGGGCCTGCCGGTGGAAGTGCGCAAGCCGGACTAAACGTCGCCCGCCACGATCCGCCGGATCACCTTTTCGAAGGTGGCCGGCGGCTGGCCGCCCAGCACGGCATATTTGCCGTTGAAGATGATGGCGGGGACGGCGGTGATGTCCTGCTCCTCGCGCCACCAGCGTTGGGCAGCGTTCACCTCGTCGGCATAGCGGCCGCTGTCCAGCACCTCGCGGGCGGCGGCGGCGTCAAGGCCGACGGCGCTGGCGGCGCGCACCAGCGTTTCGGGATCGTTCAGCGGTTCGGCGCGGCTGAAATGCGCTTCGAACAGGGCGGTCTTCAGTTGGTGCGCTTTCCCGGCCTTTTCGGCCCAGTGCAGCAGCCGGTGGCAATCATGGGTGTTCCAGATCATCGCGTCCGGCCCGCCCTTGAACGTGAAGCCCAACTGCTCGCCCATCGCCTTGATCTGGCTGCGCGCCGCCTCGCCGGCTTCGGGAGGGCGGCCATATTTGCG
>JALOSK010000225.1 GCA_025458465.1 Sandarakinorhabdus sp.
GACGAGCTGCTGGGCCTGGGCCCGCTGGAGCCGCTGCTGAAAGACCCGACGATTTCCGACATCATGGTCAACACCGCCGATGTCGTGTTCGTGGAACGCAACGGCCTGATCGAGGAAACCCGCGCGCGCTTTGCCGATCAGCGGCACCTGCTGCGGATCATCCAGAAAATTGCGGGCGGGGTGGGCCGGCGCATCGACGAAAGTTCGCCCATGGTCGATGCGCGCCTGCCCGATGGCAGCCGCATCAACGCCATCATCCCGCCGCTGGCGGTGGATGGGCCGATCCTGTCGATCCGCAAGTTCGCCCGCACGCCGATCGACATGAACCGGCTGACGGCGCTTGGCGCGCTGACCCCGAATGCCTGCCAGGTGCTGCGGGCGGTGGTGATGGGCCGGCGCAACGTGCTGATTTCCGGCGGCACCGGTTCCGGCAAGACCACGATGCTGAACGCGATGTCGGCCTCCATCGGCCACGCTGAACGCGTGGTGACGATCGAGGATTCGGCCGAACTGCAACTGCAGCAGCGCCACGTGGTGCGGCTGGAAACCCGCCCGGCCAACATCGAAGGGCGCGGCGAGGTCAGCCAGCGCGACCTGGTCAAGAACGCGCTGCGCATGCGCCCGGATCGCATCATCCTGGGCGAAGTGCGCGCCGGCGAGGCGTTCGACATGCTGCAGGCCATGAACACCGGCCACGACGGATCGATGACCACCATCCACGCCAACACGCCGCGCGACGCGCTAAGCCGTGTCGAGCAGATGATCGGCATGAGCGGGATTGACATCAGTGCCCGGTCGGCCCGGTCGCAGATCGCATCGGCCATCCATGTCGTGCTGCAGCTGGAACGGTTGAGCGACGGCCGCCGCTGTGTCACCTCCATTGCCGAAGTGACCGGGATGGAAGGCGATACGGTGCTGATGCAGGAAATCTTCGCGCTTGACCGGCGCGGCATCGATGCGCAGGGCCGCGTGCTGGGCGAATTGCTGCCCACCGGCATCCGGCCGCGCTTCATGGATTATCTGGTGCCGCGCGGCATCAACCTGCCGGCCGATATGTTCAATCCCTACAGTCGGGCGGAGTCATGACGCCCGCCCAGGTTTCGCTGCTGATCACCCTGGTGGTCCTGCTGGCGGCGGCGCTGGTTGCCGAAGGCGCGTGGCTGTGGTGGCGCGACACCATCGCGCCGCGCCGGCGCGAGGCGCAGCGGCTGCGCCGGCTGGCTGGCCCCGGCGAAGCCGATGCGCAGCGCGGCCTGACCCGCGAGATCCGCCAGGTCGATGGCCGCTTCGGGCCGATCGTTGCCGATCTTGATCGCCGCCTGCTGCAGGCCGGCATGACCATGGCCGGCACGACGCTGCTGGCCGGCATGGCTGGCGGCGTTGTCGGCCTTCTGCTGCTGCTGCCGCTGCTGTTTGGCTATGTTGATCGCCTTGGCTCGCCGTCGGTGCTGCTGCTCACCCTGCTCGTGGCCGTGGCGGCAGCGGTGGTGCTGCCGCTGATGTTCATCGACCAGCGTGGCGCCCGCCGGTTGCGGCAGCTGGAAGAACAGTTTCCGCTCGCGCTCGATATCTTCATCCGCGGCTTGCGCGCCGGGCACCCGGTGTCGCGCAGCCTTGAATTGCTGATCCGCGAAATGGCCGATCCCATCGCCAGCGAATTTGAACAGGTGGTGGCCCAGGTCAACTATGGCTGGGACTTGCGCCAGGCGCTGGAAGCCCTGGGCGAACGCGTGCAAACGCAGGATGTGCGCATGTTCGTCGTGAGCATGGCCATCCAGGCCGAAACCGGCGGCAGCCTTGCCGAAGTGCTTGACGGGCTGACCAAGGTGATCCGCGATCGCGCGTCGATGAAGCTGAAGGTGCGGGCGCTGGCCAGTGAAGGCAAGATGACGGCCGGGGTGCTCAGCGGCGTGCCCGTGCTCACCTTCCTCGCCGTCTTCGCCCTCAACCCGGCCTTCTACCTTGATGTGGCGGATGATCCGGCGTTTCTGCCCAGCGTCATCGCCCTGCTCAGCCTCTATCTCACCGGCGTCTATTCGATCCGCCGCATGATCAACCTCAAGATCTGACGGGGCGCGGCCATGGACCTTGCCCTCATCCTTCTGGCGGTTCTGGCGCTGGTGCTGCTTGGCATCGGCCTGGCCCCATCGTTGCGCGGGCGCGGCGATCTGGCCCGCCGCCTGGCCGGCGATGCGCCCGTGCCGGGCACGGCCCCGGGCCCGACGCTGCGCACCAACGACACGCAATCCGTGTGGGCCCGCACCGTGGAGGCGGTTGAACGGCGCGGCCTGTCGCTGGATGATACCAAGGGTGAAGTGCTGGCCCAGCGGCTGGCGCAGGCCGGTTATCCGCAAAGCTGGGCGCCACGGGCGTTCGTGCTGATCCGCACCGTGCTCACCCTGGCGCTGCCGGCGGCCGTGCTGTTGCCGATGTGGGCGCTTGGCGCCGACATGTCGGGCACCAGCCTGTATTTCGTGGGCGCGCTGCTGGCGATCATGGGCCTGTACCTGCCCAACATGATCATCAGCCGTGAAGCCGCCAGCCGGCGCGAAGCGATCGTCAACGGTTTTCCCGATGCGCTTGATCTGATGCTGATCTGCGTGGAATCCGGCCTGGGGCTTGATGCCGCCTTTGCGCGGGTGGGCCGCGAGATCAGCCTGCTGCACCCGCTGCTGTCGGAACTGCTGGCCGGGGTGTCGTTGCAGCTGCGGGCCGGGCGGTCGCGGGCGGCGGCGCTCAATGCCATGGCCCAGCGCAGCGGCGTGCCAGAGGTTGCATCCTTTGCAACGCTGATCATCCAGTCCGATCTGCTGGGCGCCAGCATCGGCAAGACCCTGCGTGTCTATGCCAGCGAAATGCGCGAGGCGCGGCGCATGCGCGCCGAAGAGCGGGCCTATCGCCTGCCCGTGCTGATCTCCATCCCGCTGGTGCTGTGCATGCTGCCAACCATCATCGGCGTGGTGATGTTGCCGTCTGTGATCGCCCTCAAGGAGGTTTTCGTGGAGAGCGGGCAATGACCGGGTTCACTGCAATCACGGCAAAGGGCCATCGCGCTGCCAATGTCGGGGCGATGATGGGCACCACTGTGGCGCGGCTTGCGATGTGCTGGGCATTGGGCGAAGCGGTTCCGGCGCTGGCAGCGCCTGACATCGCGGTGCGCCCGGTGGTGCCTTCCGGCATGCCCGATCCGCAAGCCGCCCCGGAAGATGCCTATCGTGCCGGCAAGGCGGCGCTGGCCAGGGGCGATGCCCGGGCGGCCCTGGCGCATTTCCGCAGCGCCCTGCGCCGTGATCCGGCCTATGTCGCTGCGCTCAGCGGCGCCGGTGTCGCGCTTGATCAGCTTGGCCGGCATGATCTGGCGCGCCCCTATTTCGAAGCGGCGCTGGCAGCCCAGCCCGATGCCCCTGATCTGATGTACAATCTGGGGCTGTCGCTTTCCATGTCCGGCTATACCGATCGGGCGCGCGCCCTGCTGGTGCGTGCCGCCGCGCGCGGCAACGACGACGTGAAGGAACGCAGCACCACGCTGCTGGCCAGCCTGGATGGCGCGATGGCGCCGAACCACGCGGTGCAGCGGGCCGACAACCAGGCCCTGCCGGTGGTGCAATCCGCCGCCCCTGTAGCTCCGGCCGTGGCCGGAACGTCAGACGTCGCCGTTGCCGCGGCCGTTTCCACCGATGTTGCGCCGGGTGCGGTTGCGGCCAGCCAGGCCCCGCCGGCAGACGCCGTTGCCGCCGTGGCCGGTGCCGCGCCCAGCGGATCGGCGCCCCCGGCCCCGGTTGCCATCGCGCTGGAACGCGGCAGCGAGCCGGTGATGCTTGCAACGGCCGCGCCGTTGGCCGAACCGCTTGCCGCAACCGTGCCGATGGGCGTGGCCAGCATCACCACGCGCGATCCCGCGCAGCCGGTCATCCTCGCCTCTGCCCCGCCGGCTGCCCAGTTGATCCGCACGGATGCCGGCGAATGGCGGCTGGATGTGCCGGTTGAACCTGATCTGCCCTCTGACGTGGCCGTGGCCACCGTGGCGCTGCCGCCGCAGCCGGTGATCCCCGACATGCCACCGCTTGCGCCGGTTGCGGCCACCGCCC
>JALOSK010000226.1 GCA_025458465.1 Sandarakinorhabdus sp.
ACCGCCGGCTGGCCGTGGCGGCTGATGTTCGAACCGGGGCGGATGATCGTCGGCAATGCCGGCGTGCTGGTGAGCGAGGTGATCCTCACCAAGGAAGGCGCGTCGAAGCATTTCATCGTGGTAGATGCCGCCATGAACGACCTGCTGCGCCCGTCGCTGTATGGCGCCTGGCACGATATCCTGGCCGTGCGCCCCAAGGCGGAGCGCACGGTGGCCACGGTGGTGGGCCCGATCTGCGAGACCGGCGACACCTTCGCCGATGATCGCGAGATGGAAGATGTGCGCGCCGGCGATCTGGTCGCTTTCATGACCGCCGGCGCCTATGGCGCAACCATGGCCAGCACCTACAATTCGCGGCCGCTGGTGCCCGAAGTGATGGTGAAGGGCGATCAATGGGCCATCGTTTCGCAGCGCAACCAGCCAGCCGCAATGCTGGCGCTGGATGCCAAGGCGCCGTGGCTGTGAAGATGGGGCTGTGAGGGCGTGGCGCTGAGCGAGAAGCCGTCCGCCGTCCGCATCCTCGCCGCCAGCCTCGTCGGCACGGCGGTCGAATTCTATGATTTCTACATCTATGCCACGGCCGCCGCGCTGGTGTTCGGTCCGCTGTTCTTCCCCTCCGACAATGCCGACGCGCAACTGCTGCTGAGCTTTGCCAGCTTTGCCGTGGCCTTCGTCGCCCGGCCGATCGGCGCGCTGGTGTTCGGCCATTATGGCGACCGGCTGGGCCGCAAGTCGACGCTGGTGGCTTCGCTGCTGCTGATGGGCGGCTCCACCTTCGCCATCGCCTTCCTGCCGCGCTGCTGGCGGTGGAGAACGCCCCGCCGGGCTGGCGGGCGCGTTATGGCATGTTCCCGCAACTGGGTGCGCCGGTGGGCTTCATCGCGGCCAATGGCCTGTTCCTGGCGCTTGGCCTGTGGCTGGACGATGGGGACTTCATCAACTGGGGCTGGCGGCTGCCCTTTGCCGGCTCCATCCTGCTGGTGGCGGTGGGCCTGTGGGTGCGGCTGAACATCCTGGAAACGCCGGCCTTCGCCGCGATGATGGCGCATGAGAAACCGCCCGCCGTGCCGCTGGCCGAACTCATCCGCCATCACTGGCGCGAAACCATCTGCGGCGTTGCTGCCGCCGTCACCTGCTTTGCCATCTTCTACATCTCCACCGCCTTTGCGCTGGGCTATGGCACCACGGCGCTGGGCTACACGCGCGAGGCGTTCCTGCAGCTGCAGCTGGGCGCCATCGTGTTCATGGCCGCCGGCATCATCACCGCCGGCTGGTGGGCAGACCGCACCTCGCCGCCGCGCGTGCTGATGTTCGGCAGCCTGGCCACGGTGGCAGTGGGGGCGGCGATGGGCCCGCTGATGCAGGCCGGGCCGGCCGGCGTGTTCGGCTTCCTGGCGATCAGCCTGTTCGTGATGGGCTTTGTCTATGGGCCGCTGGGGGCCTTCCTGCCCGGGCTGTTTCCGGCGCGCGTGCGCTACACCGGCGCCAGCGTCACCTTCAATCTGGGCGGCATCATCGGCGGCGGCCTGACCCCGGTGATCGGGCAGGCGCTGGCCAGCACGCAGGGCATTGGCGCGGTGGGCTGGTATCTGGCCGGCGCCGCCTTGGTGAGCGCGGCCGGCCTTGCACTCTTGCCGAAGGGGGATGCGGCCTCTAGCCTTGGCGCATGATCCTGCGCGCCCTGCTCCTCACCACCCTCCTCGCCGCTCCGGCGCTTGCTTCCAACACGCCCGACATGAACCGATGGGCGCAGCGCAAGGCCGCCGTCACGATCATGCGTGATGATTTCGGCATCCCGCACATCAAGGGCAAGACCGACGCCGATGCCGTGTTCGGGATGATCCACGCGCAGGCCGAGGATGATTTCGGCCGCGTCGAAACCAACTTCATCAACGCCATGGGCCGCCTTGCCGAAGCCGAAGGCGAAGCCGCCATCTGGCGCGACCTGCGGATGAAATTGTTCATCGATCCCGAAGAGCTGAAGGCCGAGTACGCCCGCGCGCCAGCCTGGCTGAAAACGCTGTGCGTGGCCTGGGCCGACGCGCTCAATCACTATCTCGCCACCCACCCGAACGTGCGCCCGCGCGTCATCACCCGCTTCGAACCGTGGATGGCGCTCAGCTTCTCCGAAGGCAGCATCGGCGGCGATATCGAAAGCATCAACCTCGCCCGGCTGGAGGCCTTCTACACCGGGCAACCGGCCAAGCTGTCCGCGGTCGATCTCGGCAGCGAACTGGAGGAACCCGCCGGCTCCAACGGCTTCGCGCTGGCCCCGGCACGCTCCGCCAGCGGTGATGCACTGCTGCTGATCAACCCGCACACCAGCTTCTATTTCCGCAGCGAGGCCAAGGTGGAAAGCGGCCAGGGCCTCGATGCCTATGGCGCCAGCACCTGGGGGCAGTTCTTCGTCTACCAGGGCTTCAACCGCCACGTGGGGTGGATGCACACCAGTTCAGGCATCGACAATATCGACGAGTTCGCGCTGACCGTGGAGAAGAAGAACGGCCGGCTTCATTATCTGCACGGCAGCACGTGGAAGCCCCTCAAGGAAAAGACCATCCGCGTGCCGTTCAAGGCCGCCAACGGCACCATGCAGGCCCGCAGCTTCACCACCTGGCGATCCCACCACGGCCCGGTGATCCGCGCCGAAAATGGCAAGTGGATCGCCGTTGCCCTGATGCACCGGCCGGTCGCCGCACTCGAACAGAGCTTCCTGCGCACCAAGGCGAGCGATCTCGCCTCCTATCTGAAGGTTGCCGAACGCCGCGCCAATTCATCCAACGCCACGCTGTTTGCCAGTTCGAAGGGCGAGATTGCCTATCTCCACCCACAGTTCGTGCCGATCCGCAGCGACAAGTTCGATTGGCGCAAGCCGGTGGACGGCAGCGACCCGGCGACCGACTGGCAGGGCGAGCACAGCCTTGATCAGCTTCCCAGCGTGATGAACCCCGGCAGCGGCTTTGCCTTCAACGTCAACAACTGGCCGTGGACAGCCGCCGGCCCGGACAGCCCGAAGCAGGCCGCCTTCCCCAAATATATGGATGCGGCCGGCGAGAACCCGCGCGGGCCGAACGCGCTACGGCTGCTGTCGGGCGACAGCAAGTTTGACCTGAACGGCCTGCTCACCGCCGCCTATGATCCGTATCTGCAGGGCTTTGCCGATACGGTGCCGGGCCTGGTGAAGGCGTGGGACGCGCTGCCGGCCGGCGCCCAGAAGGACCGTCTGGCGGCACCGGTGGCCACGCTGAAGGCCTGGGACTATCGCAGCGGCGAAGGCTCCGTCGCCACCTCGCTGGCAGTGTTCTGGGGTGATGAGATGGTGAAGCGCCACGGCGCCGCCGCCCGCGCGGAGATGACCGCGCTCACCACCTGGCTGGCCAGCGCCAAGGTGCCCGATGTCGATCGCCTGGCTGCACTGGATGCCGCCGTCACGAAGTTGGCCGGCGATTTCGGCGGCTGGGACGTGCCGTGGGGCCACATCAACCGCTTCCAGCGTCTCACCGGCAATGTGAACCAGGTGTATGACGACAAGCTGCCCTCCACCCCGATCGGCTTTGCCAGCGGCAACTGGGGCAGCCTCGCCAGCTTCGGGTCCCGCCAGCGCGAGGGCACCAAGCGCTGGTATGGCGATTATGGCAACAGCTTCGTCGCCGTGGTGCGCTTCGGCAAGGATGGCCCGGAGGCGCGCGCCGTCCACGCCGGCGGCCTGAACTCCAATCCCGCCAGCCCCCACTTCCGCGACCAGGCCGAACGCTATCGCACGCACGATTTCCGCCCGGTCTATTTCACCGACGCGCAGCTTCAGGGCCACGTGGAGAAGACGTACCGCCCCGGGGAGTGATCAAGGCCTGGGCGGCACCATCGGCCTCAGCCCTGGTTGCGGTGCCACCGGCACGATCACCGGGATTGGCTTGGCTGTCGGCCTCTCCGCCGCGTTCGCCGCCGTTTCCACGAGCGTGTAGAAGAATCGGTTGAAATCCCGCGCCGCATCGAGGTCCATCGGCGTCGTCATGTCATCCTGTGGGCGGTGATAGCGGCGCTGGTACCAGTCGCGGTAGATGGCCTCTTCCGGGCTGCGCGGGTTGTAGGCGAAGATGAAGTTTACCGCCGGGATGCCGGCCTGCATGAACGGCCAGGAATCGACGCGACTTCTCAGGTTGCGCAGCGGTTCGCGATCGGGGCGGATCTCGATCTTCAAGCCCTTCGCCACTGCCAGCGCCGTATCGGCCAGCGTGTTCTGGCCCAGACCGTGCAGCGTGAGCGCCTTGAGCGGGAACAGCGGCCGCAGCTGGTCCAGGTTGATGACACCGGCAATCTGCTCCTTCGGCACGGTCGGCTGCTGCAGCCACCAGCGCGCGCCGAGCAGGCCCTTCTCCTCCGCCGTCCACGCCGCGAACAGCACCGGCCGGGCATAGCCCTTGCCCTTGCGCCGCGTGGCCACCTGGGCCAGCAGCGCCACATAGGCAGCATCATCGAGCGTGCCGTTGTAGAGCCGATCGCCGTTCACTGGCTCGCCGAAGCCATAGCCATCGATATGCGCGCCGAGCAGCAGATGCTCGCCCGATTTCGCCTTGTCGGTGCCGGGCAGCAGGCCGATCAGTTGCTGGCTGGTGAAGCGGCGCTGTGCCGTGGTCAGTTTCGCTTCGAAGCGGCCGGGCAAATCGAAGCTTTCGAGATCGCGATGGTATGTCGCCTCGGTCAGGAGGACCGACGCCAGCCGCCCGGTGCCGGCCATCAGCTTCTCCAGCGCCGCACCGTTGACCCGGAATGTCGGCAATCCAGTGGGC